>NZ_JBQPDO010000049.1:0-436 GCF_052220525.1 Micrococcus sp. TCR-5 | reverse complement strand
AGTGCATCGGCGGGCTCGTGGAGCGCTCGATTACCGCCGACCGACTCACCGCCCACCTCGAGGACCTCGTCGCCGCCCGGGGCGCCCCGGCGGTGCTCAGGTCGGACAACGGGCCGGAGTTCATCAGCGAGGCGATGGCCGACTGGGCCGGCACCCGCACCGGCCTGTCCTACATCCCTCCGGGCTCGCCGTGGCGCAACGGGTACGTCGAGTCGTTCAACAGCCGGATCCGCGACGAGTGCCTCAACATCAACAGCTTCTACTCGCTGCTGCACGCACAGGTCATCATCGGCGACTGGAAGGACGAGTACAACCACCACCGCCGGCACTCCTCGCTCGGCTACCTAACCCCAGCCGAGTACGCTCGGCAGTGCACCCATCAAATGGAAACCGACGACTCACAGAACGTCCGGACCGAATGAAGGGGGCGGCTCAC
>NZ_JBQPDO010000048.1:0-454 GCF_052220525.1 Micrococcus sp. TCR-5 | reverse complement strand
CCCACTCATGACTCACGCTAATGCACCCCTGACTCCCACCGGCCGTCTCAGGATGGTCCACCGCCACCTGCACGACGGCATCCCGCAAGCCCATGTCGCCGCCGAGTTCCGGGTGAGCCGGCCCACGGTGGCCACCTGGGTGGCCCGCTACCGCGCCCAGGGAGAAGCCGGCCTTCAGGACCTGCCCAGCCGGCCGCACCGTTCACCTGCCCAGCTCGATCCCGAGGTGGTGGCTCAGATCCAGACCCTGCGTCGCAGGGAGAAGTGGTCGGCCCGCCGGATCCATCACCACCTCGTCTCCGAGGGCCACCGGGTGTGTCTTCGTACCGTGGGACGGTGGCTGCACCGGGCCGGGCTCTCCCGGTTACGGGACCTGACCCCGGCCGGGGAAGACCTGCGCCAACGACCCCAGAAGATCACCGCGAGAGGGCCGGGGCACATGGTGCACCTGGAT
>NZ_JBQPDO010000047.1:0-469 GCF_052220525.1 Micrococcus sp. TCR-5 | reverse complement strand
AGGAAATGCAGGTGCAGCCGACGCGAGGCGCTCTGCTGACGGTCCTCCTGCTCCATGAGCCAGTTCGTCAACGTGCCCACCATGGTGCGGACCTGATTGTTCTCCTCGATCGCCTTCTCCGAGGCCTCATCGAAGTCGAAGTCCTCCTCGTACAACACGATGTCCACATCCCGGGAATGCGCCAGCTCCCGCAGCTCCAACGGGGTGAACTTCACCTGCGCCGGCCCACGCCGACCGAACACGTGCACATCCGTGACCGGGGAGGCGGCCAGGTCCCGGTACACGTTGTCCGGGATCTCGGTGGGCAACAGGTCCTCGGCATGCTTGGACAGGATCCGGGCCACATCCAGGGCCACGTTCCCGTTGCCGATCACCGCCACCTGCGTGGCCTCCAACGGCCAATGCCGCGGCACATCCGGGTGCCCGTCATACCAGGACGCGAAGTCCGCGCCACCGAACGAGCCGGCCA
>NZ_JBQPDO010000046.1:0-470 GCF_052220525.1 Micrococcus sp. TCR-5 | reverse complement strand
TCGGCCGGTGGGGGTCAGGGGTGCGTTAGCGTGAGTCATGAGCGGGTCTTTTCGGGCAGGTGGGTTGTTGAGGAACTTCCATCCTGTGGGAGAGGCCCGCTCGTCTCATCTCAGCCCGGTGCCCATGTCAAGAACCTCATGACCCACAACAGCTAGTGGCAGAAATGAGCGGCAGAGCCATGGGAGGTCCTCGAAGAGTGTTCGGGTACGTCAAAGAGAGCGGGCGAAGCCGGGAAGATGAGGAAAAGGAGGAAGCTGCGGTGACGATGCCCTGCGGTGGGGCCGTCAGGACATTCGTGACGAGCTACAACAATGCATCGAGTCGACGAACATGGCTTGACCGTACGACCCGGCCACCACACCTCCAAGACTTTCGTAACATTTGACATTTGCGTCGCCGGGAGTCCGGCTTGTGTCTCTGTGTGTCCGGGTCTTCTCGAGGCAGGGCGGGAAGCTCTAGCGTGAGCGGT
>NZ_JBQPDO010000045.1:0-548 GCF_052220525.1 Micrococcus sp. TCR-5 | reverse complement strand
TGTAAGAGGTCATGACGTTGTTGACTCGTGCCGGGGCCAACGAGGTTGGCGGGGCGTCCCCGCAGGAGGTATGAGGCCGATGGTAGTTGTAGTGGTTCACCCACACCTGCAGGGCCTCACGCCGAGCTTGCTCTGAGGAGTACGGGCGGGCGTAGAGGACCTCATCGACCATCAGCCGGTTGTACCGTTCGACCTTCCCGTTATGGCGCGGGGTGTAGGGGCGGATCCGGTGGTGCCGGCCCCCGAGCGAGACCACCTTCGCGGTGAAGTCCACGGCCCGGTAGTTGTTCCCGTTGTCCGTGATCACCCGGTCCACGGTGATGCCGTGGGCGGCGAAGAACGCCCTCGCCCGGCAGAAGAACCCGATCGTGGTCACCGCCTTCTCGTCCTCCAACGCTTCGGTGTAGGCCAGGCGGGTGTACCCGTCGATCGCCGAGTGCAGGTAGGTGTACCCGACCCGTCGGCCAGGCCCGCGTTTGGCCGCTCGCGCGTTCTCGGAGTCCCGTCCGTGAGCACGCCAGCCGCCCCCGTCAGGGATCTTCCCGATC
>NZ_JBQPDO010000044.1:0-588 GCF_052220525.1 Micrococcus sp. TCR-5 | reverse complement strand
CTGTTGGTCGTGTAGATGACCTTGCGGAGCATGGGTGGGAACTGCAGGAACGGGATGAACCGCTCCCAGGAGTTCGCCCAGGTCGCGGCTGCAGACGGGTACTTCGTGCCGAGCTCGGAGGCCTCGAACTCGGCCAGCGCCTTCCTCGCGGTCTCTTCGTTGGGGGCGGTGTAGATCGGCTTCAGCGCGGCGGCGACCTTCTTGCGGTCCTGGTAGGCCACGAACCGCATCGCGGCCCGGATCAGGTGAACCACGCAGGTCTGGACCATCGAGTCCGGCCACGTCGCCTCGATCGCCTCCGGCAGGCCCTTGAGCCCGTCGCAGCACACGATCAGCACGTCCTGCACGCCCCGGTTGGCGAGATCGGCGCAGACGTGGGCCCAGAACGCCGAGCCCTCGGTGTCCTGGACCCAGATCCCCAGCACGTGCTTGATGCCCTCGAGGTCCACGCCGACGGCGATGTAGGCGGCACGGTTGAGGACCTGGCTGTTCTCTCGGATCTTGATCCGGATTGCGTCGAGATAGATCACCGGATAGAACTCCTCCAGCGGCCGCGACTGCCACGCCAGGACCTCTTCGCTCACGGCG
>NZ_JBQPDO010000043.1:0-810 GCF_052220525.1 Micrococcus sp. TCR-5 | reverse complement strand
CGCGGCCACCGTGTGATCCGTCGAGTCAACCTTCCACAGAATCCTCGAATGGAGTCATCACGATGACCGCTCCTCATATTCTCGACCCTGCCGGCCTGCTCGGAGAAGCCCTGTCTGAAGCGTCCCCGGACATGATGCGCCATCTGCTGCAGACCATGATCAACACCTTGCTGTCCGCGGATGCCGACGCGGTGGTCGGTGCCGAATGGGGCAAGCCCAGCTCCTCGCGCACTGCTCAGCGGAACGGGTACCGCCACCGGGACCTGGACACCCGGGTCGGCACCCTGGACGTGGCCATCCCCAAGCTCAGATCGGGCACGTACTTCCCAGACTGGCTACTTGAACGCAGGAAGAGAGCGGAGTCGGCGCTGATCACCGTGGTCGCTGACTGCTACCTCGCCGGGGTCTCGACCCGACGGATGGACAAGCTGGTCAAGACTCTGGGCGTCAACGCCCTGTCCAAGTCCCAAGTCTCCCGGATGGCCACCGAGCTCGACGAGCAGGTCGAGGCCTTCCGCCACCGCCCGCTCGGGGTGGCCGGCCCGTTCACGTTCGTGGCCGCCGATGCGCTGAGCATGAAGGTCCGCGAGGGCGGGCGCGTGGTCAACGCCGTGGTGCTGCTGGCCACCGGGGTCAACGCTGACGGCCACCGCGAGGTCCTGGGCCTGCGGGTCGCCACCTCGGAGACCGGGGCGGCGTGGAACGAGTTCTTCGCCGACCTGGTCGCCCGCGGCCTGGCCGGGGTCCGGTTGGTCACTTCTGACGCCCACACCGGACTCAAGGACGCCATCGCGGCGAACCTGCCCGGAG
>NZ_JBQPDO010000042.1:0-812 GCF_052220525.1 Micrococcus sp. TCR-5 | reverse complement strand
TGGGCTGACCCCGTTTCGTAGGTCCAGTCGTTATGAGAGTCGTCCTGTTGCCCGCGGTCGCGGGCAGGGAGACTGGTCAGATCATGACGAACAGCAGGAAGCGTCACACCCCCGAGCAGGTCGTCCGTAAGCTCGGGCAGGCCGACAGGATGCTCGCCGATGGTCAGGACGTCGCGGCGGTGTGCCGGGAGCTCGGGGTGTCCGAGCAGACGTACTACCGGTGGCGGAACCAGTACGGCGGCCTCAAGGCCGACGACGCAAAGCGCCTGAAGGAGCTGGAGAAGCAGAACGCGACCCTGAAGCGTCTGCTCGCGGAAGCGGAGCTGGAGAAGGCCGCGCTCAAGGAGCTGGCTGAGGGAAACTTCTAAGCCCGGACAGGCGCCGCGCCGCCGTCGATCACCTCAAGCGCAAGTTGCGGGTGAGCGAACGGATGGCGTGCCGTCTGGTCGGGCTGAGCCGCTCCGCGTACCGGCGACCGCTCAAGGGCGACACGGTCGCGGACCCGGATCGGGCGCTCAGGGAGTGGCTGCGCGCCTGGGCGAAGGACCATCCCCGCTACGGGTATCGGCGGGCGTATCACGACGCCCGCGCCGAGGGGTGGGTGGTGAACCACAAGAAGATCCAACGCCTGTGGCGTGACGAAGGGCTCCGGGTCCCGCAGCGGCGTCGACGCAAGCGCGTCGGGTCCTCGACCGTCGACGCGCCGACGGCGGACGCGCCGAACGTGGTGTGGGCGGTGGACTTCCAGTTCGACGCCGACGAGCACGGACGACCGATCAAGATCTGCTCGATCGTCGACGAACACACCCGGG
>NZ_JBQPDO010000041.1:0-918 GCF_052220525.1 Micrococcus sp. TCR-5 | reverse complement strand
TCGGCCTTGCCTCCACGCCGGCCCAGAGCCATCTGCAGGGCGTCCACGGCCAGCTGCGAGCTCATCCGCCGATTGATCGAGTAGCCCACGATCCGGTTCGAGAACACGTCCTTGACCGCGCAGAGATAGAGCTTGGAATCCCCGGCCCAATGCTCTGAGATGTCCGTGAGCCACAGCTGGTTCGGCTTCTCAGCGCGGAACTCACGACGAACCAGATCATCATGAACGGCAGGGCCAGGACGCTTGCCCGAGCCGCGACGGATCGAGTGGCAGCAGCGGACCTTCACGAGCCGACAGGCCTTCAACACCTGATGGTCCGACACGGCCAGGCCACGGCCGCGGAGCTCATCAGCCAGGAACCGGTATCCGAACTCCGGGTCATCGGCATGGGCATCGAGGGCGGCGTTGGCGGCATGCGCGTCGGACCATTCCCGCTCGCTGACAGGTTCGGCCAGCCACTGGTAGTAGGCCTGACGGGAGAACCCGAGGACCCGGCAGGAGAGTTTCACGGGAATCCCGTCGCGGGCCAGGTCCTTCACGACGGGACAGGTCATTTTGGGGACTGACCCAATTTCAGGTTCGCCTGGGACAGATACGCGGCCGCACGCCGTAGGACCTCGTTCTCCATCTCCAACTCGCGGTTGCGGCGCTTGAGAGCCTTCAGCTCCTCGTTCTCAGCCTTGGTGATGCCGGGCCGGATCCCGGCCTCGACATCATCCTGGGCCAGCCAGCGCCGTAGGCAGGACTCGGCGATGCCGAAGTCCTTCGCGACCTGCGCGATCGGCATCTGACCCTTACGGGCGATCGCGACCACGTCCTGGCGGAACTCTCGGGGGTATGCAGCGGGCATGGGGTCATCCTTCCAGCAGTCCCTCCCGGGACCACAGATCAGATGTCAACCAAACTCACGGCAGACCC
>NZ_JBQPDO010000040.1:0-1087 GCF_052220525.1 Micrococcus sp. TCR-5 | reverse complement strand
CTGCTCAACGTCCTGCACGACCTTGTCGGCACCCCGGAAGGGCTGTACGGGCGTCGGAAGATGACCGCGTGGCTGCGTCGAGAAGGTCACCAGGTCGGCGCCGGTCGTGTGGACCGGCTCATGCGGGTTGCGGGGATGAACGGTGTGCGTCGAGGCAGGCCAGTGCGCACCACCGTCCCGGCCAAGGACGGCTGCCGTGCCGGTGACCTGCTCAATCGAGACTTCACCGCGGCCGCGCCGAACACGAAGTGGGTCGCGGACTTCACCTATGTGCGCACGTGGGCGGGCTTCGTATACGTCGCGTTCGTGCTGGACTGCTACTCGCAGAGAATCCTCGCCTGGCATGCCGCGACGGCCAAGACGACCCCGCTGGTCCTGACCCCGCTGCGGACCGCGTTGTGGGACCGTGACCGGCACGGGCACCCTGTGCAGCCCGGCGAGCTGATCGCGCACAGCGATGCCGGGTCGCAGTACACGAGCCTTCGCTTCGCCGAGCACCTGGCCGCCGAGGGCATCGCCGCGTCCATCGGGACCGTCGCCGATGCGTATGACAACGCGCTCATGGAATGCGTCATCGGCTTGTACAAGACCGAGTGCATCACCACCACGATCTTCCACAACGGCCCGTACAAGACCATCGCCGACGTCGAGTACGCCACCGCCGGATGGGTCGAGTGGTACAACAATCGAAGGCTCCACTCGTCCCTGGCTATGACCACCCCGGCCGAGTACGAGACTGCCTACTACGCCGCCCTCAACCGAGAGCTGGCACCCACATAGGAGCGGCACGAAACCCGGGACGCTTCATCCTGAGACGGCCGGTGGGGGTCAGGGGTGCGTTAGCGTGGGTCATGAGCGGGCTCTTTCCAGCGGAGGGGTTGTTGAGGAAGTTCCATCCTGCCGGGCGGGGCCCGCTCGTCTCATCTCAGCCCGGGCCTCGTGCCAAGAACCTCATGACCCACAACAACTAGATGGCGGTTCTGGGTCGCGGGGTGCCCTGGGCCATCTGGCGTCGATGAACGATCGCCCCTGTCAGATGCCTCTATGCATTGGCCGGTGACGGTCCGCGGGCCTGGTCTCGTGCTGG
>NZ_JBQPDO010000004.1:0-157783 GCF_052220525.1 Micrococcus sp. TCR-5 | reverse complement strand
TGGGCAGTTCCCGTGGCCATCACTGGGCAGTCCTCATGGCCGTCAGCGGGTCATTCCCTGGCCACCTATGGGCAGCTTTTCATGGCCGCTTACAATCGAGCGCCAGGACGCGCACCTGAAGCAATGGCCGGGCCTGGCGAGCAGGTACGACGAGTACGCGATCGTGTACTGGGCTGCCGTGGTCCTGAATGCTGTGCTCGCGTGGTCGACGGCATTGTCGGACACGCCCGAGTGGCGTGTTCGAACTGATCGACGATCCAGGTCAAGTGCTCGAGAAGCTCGGCGAGGCTCAGCACCGGCAGGTATGAGCGTGAGGACCTGGACAGAGAGGATCCCCCGAAATGCACATCGTGAAACAGAGTGAGCGATGTAGTGCTCTTCAGTTGGCACTGGTTGATATTGGTCGACGAGGCTTCAGCCCGGTGTGGTGATGCCCTGCGATGACTCTGAAGCCGGCTCTCGGGCGAATCCTCACATCGGGACGCCGAGACCCTGTGGGAGTCCAAGGATGGGACGTCTCGACGCCTGATCTGTCGGCGCTGCAGAGGAGCATGAGACCTGGGCCTTAAACCAGCTGAAGACCGGTCAAGCAGGTGGGGTCGTCGGGGCGGGTCGAGATGGCCTTTTTCGCGGTGCGGCCTTCAGCTGAGACAGTGAGAGTAGCGTCAATTCCACGCGGCAGCCAGACCCCGACGAATCCGTTGTCGTACGTCGTCAGCGTTTCATCGAGGAGGGTCTCCCCGGACGTCGCCTCGACCACGGTGACGTGGACGTCAGTATTGGCGAGTTCGCCGGTGCAGGTCGTGAGGCTGTGGAAGTAGCATTCGTGAGTCTGGCTGCGATACGGGGCGATAGAGACGTAGAATTCGTCTTCTGGCATCGGCAGGGTGGTCTGATTGTTCTGGTCGTCGGTCAGTACAAGCTGGTCCGGTTCAATCGACGCGATGAATTCAGACGAGCGATCTGTCACCTTCGTTGAGTCGAGGCGCGTGATGATCTCGCGAGCATTCAATCCGTCTAGATTGTGCTCGACCACCAGTGAGTGATCGGATCCTGCATCAGCGGACGGTCCCGCATCAGCACAGCCGCTGAGCAGGAGGACGGCGCTGGTCGCCAGACCGGTCAAGGCCGCGCAGATCCTCAGGCGGCTCCTGGAGGACTGGATCGGAGCAACAATGGCAAGTGGCATGCCCAACTCTTTTCTCAGGTGAACGTGTTCATGTCGTCAGGTTAGACAGAAGGCATCCCGAGTTCGCCGGTGCCAAGGGCGCGACGACGTGCAAAGCACGCCTGCCCGGAGACATCAAGAGCCTTGTCCTGATCTGGGGCCCACCGGTCCGAGGCACCCTGTGTTGACGAAATCGGATGGTGTCAGGAGCGCACGAGGCGATTGATGGCGTCGGTGGCCTCCTGGATCTTGGCGATGGCCGCGTCTTCATCGCCTTTCTTGGCGGCGTCGAGCACGCAGTGCTTGAGGTGGTCATCGAGCAGACCGGTCGCCACTCCCTGCAGGGCGCGGGTGAGGGCCGAGACCTGGGTGAGGATGTCGATGCAGTACTTTTCGTCGTCGATCATCTTCGTGATGCCGCGGGCTTGGCCTTCGATGCGCTTCATGCGGTTGCGGTAACGGTCCTTGTCACTGATGTAGCCGTGCCGATGGGCTCCGGTGTCGGCACCGGTCTCATCGGCTGCAGTTTCAGTGGTCACGAGTGCGTCCTTCACTTCTGGTGCTCCAGGACGGAGCGGGTGCTGGCATCTGGGGCGAGGTCGATGCGACGCAGCAGCTGGGCGTTGAGCGCGACGACGACGGTGGAGATCGACATCAGGATCGCGCCTACTGACATCGGCATGACGAAGCCGACGGGTGCGAGCACGCCAGCCGCGAGCGGCACAGAGAGCAAGTTGTACCCTGCGGCCCACCACAGGTTTTGCCTCATTTTACGGTATGCGGCACGGGAGAGCTGGATGACCGAGAGGACGCTACGCGGGTCGGAGCTGGCGAGGATGACACCTGCAGAGGCGATGGCGACGTCGGTGCCGGCCCCGATGGCGATGCCGACGTCGGCCTGGGCCAGGGCAGGGGCGTCGTTGACGCCGTCGCCGACCATGGCGACCTTCTTGCCCTCCTTCTGCAGCTGGTCGACCTTGGCGGATTTGTCCTCGGGGCGGACGCCGGCGAAGACCCGGTCGATGCCGAGCTCTCTTCCCACCTCGTTCGCCACGGCTTCCGCGTCGCCGGTGATCATGACGACCTCGACGCCGAGCTGATGGAGCGCATCGACGGCGTCGCGGGACTCTGGGCGAACCTCGTCGGCGAGCTTGAGACCGCCGATGACCTTGCCGTCGCGGAGGACGTGCAGGATGATCGCACCCTCTGCCCGCCATTCGTCGGCGACACCGATCTCGTCCTGGCCGGTCTCCTCGAGCAGACGGGGTCCGCCGACGCGGATCTCATGGTCGGCCACCGTCGCGGTGACGCCGACCGCCGGGGAGGAGGTGAACCCGCTGGCCGGTTCGACGGCGAGGCCCTTCTCCTTGGCGGCGGTGACGATGGACCGGGCGAGGGGGTGCTCACTGTCGGCCTCGGCGGAGGCGGCCAGGGCGAGGAGCTGTTCGGCATTCAGGCCGCCGGTCGGCTCCACGCCGGTGACGGTGGGCTCGCCCTTGGTCAGGGTGCCGGTCTTGTCGAAGAGCACCGCGTCGACCTGGCGCATGGACTCCAGGGCGAGGCGGTCCTTGATCAGGACGCCGCCGCGGGCGGCGCGCTCGGTGGCGATGGACACGACCAGAGGGATCGCCAGACCCAGCGCATGGGGGCAGGCGATGACGAGGACAGTGATGGTGCGAACGACCGCGTCGTCGGGGAGCCCGAAGAGCGTCCAGACGACGGCGGTGATCAGCGCAGCTCCGAGGGCGAACCAGAACAGCAGGGCCGCAGCCCGGTCGGCGATGCGCTGGGCACGGGAGGATGAGCCCTGCGCCTCGGCGACGAGCCTGTTGATGCCCGCCAGAGCCGTGTCGTCGCCGGTGGCGGTGATCTCTACGCGCAGGCCGGAGTCGGTGGCCACGGTGCCGGCGGTGACGTTCTCGCCCTCGCCGCGGGCGACGGGGTGTGATTCGCCGGTGATCATGGACTCGTCCATGTCGGCGCGGCCGTCGACGATGGTGCCGTCGGCGGGGACGCTGCCGCCAGGCCGGACGATGACGACGTCGCCGACGCGCAGCTCTGCCGGGTCGACCTTGACGACGTCGTCTCCCTCTATACGCTCAGCCTCGTCAGGGAGCAGCGCGGCGAGGGAGTCCAACGCCGAGGTGGTCTGGGCCAGTGAGCGCATCTCGATCCAGTGGCCCAGCAGCATGATGACGATCAGCAGCGCCAACTCCCACCAGAACTCGAGCTCGGGGTGGACGAGACCGACAGTGGCGGCCCAGGAGGCGAGGAACGCTACGGTGATGCCGAGCGCGATGAGCAGCATCATCCCCGGCTGGCGGCTTTTCAGCTCGCTGACAGCACCGGTGAGGAACGGGGTGCCGCCCCAGGCGTACATGACGGAGCCGAGGACTGCGGCGACCCAGCCCGCCCAGCTGGGGACCGAGTAGCCCAGGAGCATGGCGAACATGGGGGAGAACGCGACCACCGGGATGGCGATGATCAGGTTGATCCAGAACAGCCGCCGGAACTGGCCGACGTGGTCGCCGTGGCCCGCGTGACCACCGCCGTGATGACCGTGCCCGGCGTGGTCACCGTGTTCCATGGTGTGGTCTTCGTTCTCGGCGCGCGAGTCGTCACGGTGGCCGGACTCGGTGGTCGCGACGCCGGCGTGGTCATGGTGATGCGTGGTCGGGTCCGTCATGCTCTTCGCTTCCCCTCGTCATTCCCCGATCTTTCCTTCGATCGGGTCGTATTTCGCCGCGGACCTTCAGCGCGCCCGCGGCGATCGGCTCAGGAGGCCGGCTTGAGCTCGCTCTCGACGACCCACTTGTGGTTGGTCATCGTCATGCCGTCGGACTCGTAATCGACCATGTAGACGGTCTCCTCGGTGGAGGAGGCGATGGTCGCCTTCGCGCCCTTCATGCCTTCCATGTGTTCGGCCTCGAGAGTGACCTCGGTGCCGTCAGCCAGACGTTCATCTCCGGCGTCCTTGATCTCCTGCTGGACGACCCACTTGTGATCCTTGACCGGCTCCCCGCCTGCGGACGGCGTGAAGTCCACCGCATAGGTGTACGTGTCGTACGCGCCGGCGATCGTCGCGTTCGCACCGTCCATGCCCTCCATGTGGTCGGCGGTGAGCGTGACCTCGGTGCCGACCGGGTATGTGGGCGACGCAGCCGTCTCGATGCCCTCGGGGGCGGGGCCGCCGTCCATCGGATGCTCCATCCCGCCGCTGTCAGAGCTGCTGTCGTGGCCCTCGTGCTGGCTGGTCGTCGAGGGGGTCCCTTGGTCCTGGCCGCCGCCGGTGCTGCAGCCGGTGAACACGAGCGCTCCTCCGAGCACTCCTGCGGCGACGGTGGTCATGAGGTGCTTGCGCATGAAGTCTCCTGTTCGTTCTGGTCCAGTCAACGCTATACCCCTCCCGGGTATCAAGTCGATGTCGATCGGCGGGCGTGGAATCGCCCGGCCAAGATCCAGTCGACCCGGGGTGGCAGCGCTGAGGCTGCGATGGAGAACATCGGCTCGGCGGCCCTGGTCGCAGATGGAATCGAGGCCCGAACGGACGGGCTCACCTCGCTCGCCGTCGTGACGGGATCGGCTGCGTCGTCTCGTGAACATCACCGTGGTGAGAAGACGATCCCAGTACCGTCGATCACCCAAGAGAAATTGGTCTTGTCCGGTTGCATCGTCGGGTGTCCCATCGAGACAGGGATCCTGAGAGCCGACGGAAGCTGTGCAACTATCGCCAGGCAGAGCGAAGCATGTCTCAGTACGTGCTCCGTCAGATCGCCGCGAAGGCCTGATCCACGGGGCCCGCCCGCGCGGGCCGCCGCCGGCGTCCCGCCCGGGTGCGGAGCCGCGGAGTAGGCTGGTCGCACCATGGAACATCTGCCCCCCACGAGCCCCGGCGCCCCGCTGCTGCCGCAGATCGCCCGCCCGGCGGACCTGTCGGCCCTCACGGAGGACCAGTTGACCGCGCTGGCTGCGGAGATCCGCGCCTACCTGATCGCCCACGTCTCCAAGACGGGCGGCCACCTCGGACCGAACCTGGGCGTCGTCGAGCTGACGCTGGCCGTGCACCGCGTCTTCGAGTCGCCGAAGGACGCGGTCATCTTCGACACGGGTCACCAGTCGTACGTGCACAAGCTGCTCACCGGACGCCAGGACTTCACGACGCTCCGCCAGGAGGGGGGCCTGTCCGGCTACGGTGACCGCACGGAGTCCGAGCACGATGTGGTGGAGTCCTCGCACGCCTCCAGCTCGCTCTCCTGGGCGGACGGCATCGCGCGGGCCTGGGCGCAGACCGGGCAGGGGGACCGCACCGTGGTGGCCGTGATCGGCGACGGCGCACTCACGGGGGGCATGGCCTGGGAGGCGGTCAACAACATCGCCGCGGGCCGGGACCGGCGCGTGGTGATCGTCGTCAACGACAACGGCCGCTCGTACGCGCCCACGGTGGGCGGCGTCGCCGAGCACCTGGGCGGACTGCGCCGCGGGGTGCTGGACAAGGTGCGCACCCACCACCGCTACGAGCAGACCCTCGACTACCTCAAGCGCCGCCTCCAGGAGGCCGGCCTCGCGGGCGAGCTGGTGTACCGGCCGCTGCACGCGGCGAAGAAGGGCCTCAAGGACCTCTGGGCGCCGCAGGGCCTGTTCGAGGACCTGGGCATGAAGTACATCGGCCCGGTGGACGGTCACGACCTCACCGCCATGGAGGAGGCCCTCGAGGACGCGCGGGCGTACGGCGGGCCCGTGATCGTCCACGCGATGACCGAGAAGGGGCACGGCTACGCACCGGCGGTCGCGCACGAGGCGGACCAGTTCCACGCGATCGGCGTGATCGACCCCTCCACGGGCGAGCCCATCACCTCGTCCACGGCCCAGTCCTGGACCTCCGTGTTCGGCGAGGAGATGCTCGCGATCGCGAATGAGCGGCCGGACGTCGTGGCCATCACCGCCGCCATGCAGAACCCCGTGGGCCTGGCCCCGATGGCGCTGGCCCACCCGGACCGGGTGTTCGACGTCGGCATCGCCGAGCAGCACGCGGTCACCTCGGCCGCCGGCATGGCCTTCGGCGGTCTGCACCCCGTGGTGGCCGTCTACGCGACCTTCCTCAACCGCGCCTACGACCAGGTGCTCATGGACGTGGGCCTGCACCGTGCGGGCGTGACGTTCGTGCTGGACCGCGCGGGCGTCACCGGGCCGGACGGCCCGAGCCACCACGGCATGTGGGACCTGGCCCTGCTGCAGTCGGTGCCGGGGCTGCGGATCGCCGCGCCCCGCGACGCGGACACGCTCCGGGAGGAGCTGCGCGAGGCCGTCGCCGTCGAGGACGCGCCCACCGTGGTGCGGTTCGCGAAGGGCTCGGTCGGCGAGCCGGTGCGTGCCCTGGAGCGACTGTCGGACGGCACGGACGTGCTCGCCCGGCGGGGCGAGGCCGGCGGACGCGACGGCGCCGAGCGGGACGTGCTGATCGTGGCGGTGGGCGCGATGGCCGAGCTCGGCCTCGACGTCGCCGAACGGCTCGAGCGGCACGGCATCAGCGCCACGGTGATCGACCCGCGGTGGGTCCTGCCCGTGGCCCGGTCCGTGATCGACACGGCCGCCCGCCACCGGATCGTCGTGTGCCTCGAGGACGGGGTGCGGGCCGGCGGCGTCGGCTCGCGGATCCGGCAGGAGATGCGCGCGGCCGGCGTGGACACCGCCCTGAACGAGGTCGGCCTGCCGGTCGAGTTCCTCGCCCACGGCAGCCGCGAGCAGGTGCTGGCCCGCGTGGGCCTCACCGCGCAGCGCATCACCCAGGACACCGTCGCCCAGGTCCTCGGCGCCAAGGTCCCGTACGCCCGGCCCGTCCCCGAGGACGCGGCCGCCCCCCACCACCAGGAGCAGGCATGAGCATCGTCCGGCTGTACCGTGATCGCGTCGGCGACGACGGCGCCCGGCTCTTCGAGTACCGCGAGGCATGGGCCGACGCGGAGGCCGGGGAGTTCGTGGTCCACCACGGCCGGGTCGGCCAGCCCGGCACCGTCGGGGAGCAGCCCCTGGCCGACCAGGCCGAGGGTGATCAGCTGCTGGCCGCGTTCGTGGCGCAGGGCGCGGAGGAGGGCTTCGCCGAGGCGGACCCCGCGACCTTCGCCGTGCTGCCGGTGGCCTACCGGCTCCGCGGCCGGGAGGCCACGGTGATCGAGCGGCGCACCGTGGAACGGCTGCGCGTCGAGGTGACCCACCAGCTGGCCTGGCGCGGTCTTGGCGAGGTCGAGGACGTCGTCGAGGAGGCCGGTGCCCTCGTGCTGCGCGTCCGGACCCCCCACGCCCGCAAGGCCGCCGCCGAGATCCCGGCGGCCGCCAAGCGCGCCGACGGCGTGCAGCCGAACAAGGTGGACGTCCGCACCGCAGAGCAGGAGGGCTGACCCGTGCGCCACACCCGTCTCGGCCGCTCCGGGCTGACCGTCTCCGTCGTCGGCCTGGGCTGCAACAACCTCGGCCGCCCCGGCACCGCCACGCTGGAGCAGGCCGGCACCGACGCCGTCGTCCACGCCGCGCTCGACGCCGGCATCACCTTCTTCGACGTCGCCGACGTCTACGGCGCCGAGCCCGGCCTGTCCGAGGAGCGGCTCGGCCGCGCCCTGGGCGCCCGCCGCGACGAGGTGGTGATCGGCACCAAGTTCGGCATGGACATGGGCGGTGTCGCCGGCGACGACGGCGGCGCGCGGGGCTCCCGCCGGTACATCGTGCGCGCCGTCGAGGACTCCCTGCGCCGCCTCGGCACCGACTGGATCGACCTCTACCAGTTCCACACCCCGGACCCGGCCACGCCCATCGAGGAGACCCTCCGCGCGCTCGACGACCTCGTGCGCGCCGGCAAGGTCCGCTACGTGGGCCACTCGAACCGGGCCGGGTGGCAGATCGCCCAGGCCGAGTACGTGGCCCGCGAGCTGGGCGTGGAGCGCTTCGTGTCCGCGCAGAACCACTACAACCTGCTGGACCGCCGGGCCGAGCTCGAGGTGGTCCCGGCGGCGGCCGAGTTCGGGCTCGGCGTCCTGCCGTACTTCCCGCTGGCCAACGGGCTGCTCACGGGCAAGTACTCGCAGGGCGACGCCCCCGAGGGCTCGCGCCTGTCCCACGTGCGCCAGCACATGGTGGCCGACGCCGACCTGGAGCAGCTGGCCGCGTTCGGCCGGTTCGCCCGGGAGCGGGGGATCACCGAGGTCCAGGCCGCGATCGGGTGGCTGGCGGCGCAGGGGCCGGTGTCCTCCGTGATCGCCGGCGCCACCCGTGCCGCGCAGGTCGTGGAGAACGCGGCGGCGGCCGACTGGCTCGCCACCGCGGAGGACCTGGCCGAGCTGGACGCCCTGTTCCCGGGCCCGGAGAAGGTCGCGCTCTTCTGATGGCCGGCGCGCTGACCGGCGCGGCCGCCGCGACCCCGCTCGTGCCGACGCCGGGGGAGGCCGCCCTGGGCTGGACCGTGTCCGTCGTGGCCGGTGCGCTGTGGGTGGCCGGCTTCGTCTCGCTGGGCCGCAGCCCCCTGGACGCCCGGGCGCGCCTGCCGTGGGTCGGCCTCATGCTGCTGCTGCCGGTGCTGGGGGCGCTCATCTGGTTCTGGTGGCGGCACCGCTACTACCCGGCGCGGCGGCGCGAGCAGCCGGCGTGGGACCCCAACGACCGCTCCGCCGTCGTGGTGCCCCCGCGCCGGCGCTACGGCGCGCCGGAGGAATGAGCCGGGCTCAGAGCTTGACGACGATGCGGTCGTCGACGACGGCCGCGTCGTAGTCCATGAGGGCCTTGCGGGCCGGGCCGCCGAACGGCTTCCCCGAGGTGACGTCGAAGTGCGAGCCGTGGCAGGGGCAGGCGTAGGCCGGGCCCTCCTGCCGGTCCACGACCTGGAGCAGGCAGCCCTGATGCGTGCACACGTTGGTGAAGGCGGTCACCGTGGTCTCGTCCACGCGATGCATCATCAGCGTCCTACCCTGCACCTGCACCTCCCGGGAGGCGCCCACGGGCAGCTCGGCGGCGGGCAGCGCGTCGACGGCGTCGGAGCCGGTGTAGTGGTCCTGCGCGGTGTCCTTCTCACGCAGCCGGTCCGTGCAGCCGGCCAGCGCGAGTGTGCCGGCACCCGCGGCGGCGACGGCGGCGCCGCGGCCCAGGACGGTGCGGCGGGAGGTGTCCGGGCGGGCGTGGTCGTCGCAGCAGCCGGACCGGGAGGAGTTCGGGGTGAGGGGGGAGTCCTGCGTGGTCATCGACCCATTATCGCCCGTGGCGAGGGCGGATGCGACCGGGCCCGACGGGTGCGAGGATCGGGGGGACGGACCCCCGAGCCCCAGGAGCACCGCCGTGACCCACCCCGCCCCGCGCCCCACCGGCGCCGCCCGTTTCGACCTCACTCCCTTCGAGCGGTGGGAGGCCGTGACCCTCGACGACGTGCACGTCGGCTTCCTGCACCGGGTGCTGGAGGACGGCGTGCTGACCACCCGCATGGGCTTCGCCCCCACGCCCGCCCAGCGCGCCGCCCGCGGTGGACTGCCCGAGCGCTACCTCGCCCAGACGCAGGTCGGCTTCACGCCCGACGGGGACGGCTGGGCATGGACGACCCACGAGGACTCCGCCGGAGCCCAGCGGGTGCGCATCGACCGTGAGCGGGCCGGCATCGACGCCGCGGTGCTGCCCTCGTACGCGGAGTACCTCCTCCTCGCGCGGGTGGCCGCCGAAGGCCCGCTCGCCGTGGACCGGCTCGAGGAGGCCTCGCCCCTGCAGGGCGGGCTGCGCGTGCCCCGCGCCGAGCTGCGCCCGGCGGACGCGGGCGGGTCGGACGTGCGGGTGGCCGTCGTCGCGGACGGCGTGGAGCTGGGGGCGCACCTCGTGCGCGAGGGCGCCGTGGTCGCCTCCGACTGGGGCGGGGGCACCGCCTCGACCCCCGTGGCCGACCAGGCCGCGGCGACCGCCGGGCTCGACGCGCACGTGGTGACGTTCGCCGGGCTGCCGATCGCCTGAGCCGTGGGCCGGGCCGTCGCGGACGGCCCGGCCGGGGCCGGTCAGGCCTGCGCGGCCGGGTGGAAGCGCCGCCCGTTCACCCGCTCGGCGGCCCCGCAGTCGTCCAGGTACGGCGTGATGCCGCCCAGGTGCAGGGGCCAGTTGGCGCCGAGGATCATGCACAGGTCCACGTCCTCGGGGGCCGCGACGACGCGCTCGTCCAGGAGCAGGCCGATCTCCTCGGCCAGCGCGTCCTCGACCCGGCGCAGCAGCTCCTCGGAGGTCTGCGGGGTCGAGCCCTGCTCCAGCAGGGCCGCGGTCGCCTCCGGGATCTGCTCGCCGGTCGCGCCGGCGGCCTCCTCGTCGCGCCGGTCGGGGCGGACGTCCTTGGCCCAGATCGCGGTCTTGCCGGCGTCGATCAGGCGCTGCAGGTTCGCCGAGACCGGGAAGCGCTCCGCGCCGAAGGACGCGGAGAGGGACTCGGACACGTGCTGGGCCACGGGGATGCCGACCATGGCCAGGAGGGTGAACGGCGTCATCGGCAGGGCCAGCGGGTCCAGCGCGTGGTCGGCCTCGTGCGCGTCGGTGCCCTCGTCGAAGGAGTTCTGCACCTCGCCCATCATGCGCAGCAGGACGCGGTTGACCACGAACGCGGTGGCGTCGTGGACGAGCACGCCGGTCTTGCGGAGCCGGCGGGTCAGTTCGAACGCGGTGGCCACGACCTCGTCCGTCGTCGCCTCGGTCCGCACGATCTCCACGAGCGGCATGACCGCCACCGGGTTGAAGAAGTGGAAGCCCACGAGGCGCTCGGGATGCTCGAGGACCTCGGCCATGGCGGCCACGGACAGGCTCGAGGTGTTGGTCATCAGGATGGCGTCCTCACGCACGATGCCCTCGAGCTCGCGGAAGACGGTGCGCTTGACCTCGAGCTCCTCGAAGACGGCCTCGATGACGATGTCGGCGTCCGCGTACACCGCCTTGTCCGTGTCCGCGGTGATCAACCCGGCCAGGGCCTCGCCGTCCTCGGCGGAGAGCCGTCCACGGGAGACCATCTTCTCGACCTGCGCGCGCACGCCCGCCAGGCCGCGCTCGACACGCTCGGCGTCGATGTCCGTCATCACGACGGGCACCCGCAGGTGCCGGGCGAAGACGAGGGCGAGCTGGCCGGCCATCAGGCCCGCACCGACGATGCCGACCTTGCGGACCTCGCGGGCGAGCTCGCGGCCCGGGTCGCCGGCGGGGCGCTTGGCGCGGCCCTGGACGAGGCCGAGGAACGCGTACACGGTGCGCCGGAACTCGGGGGAGTGCAGCAGCGTCCCGAGGGCGTCCGCCTCGGCCTGGGCGGACTCGGCGCGGGTGCGCGTGCGGGCGCCGGTGAACAGGTCCTCCAGGTGACGGCGCGCCGGCAGGTGGCGTCCGGGGCGAGCGGCCTGCAGCCGCTCCAGCGCCGCCAGGGCGCGGTCCCAGGCGGCGTCGGACACGTCGCGGTCGCGGTGGGCGGCCAGTTCGGCCGCCACGGACTCGTCCCCGGCGACCAGGGCGGCGGCGAGCTCGAGGCCCGCGTCGAGGAGGTCCCCCTCCACGATCCGGTCCATCAGGCCGAGCCCGTGCGCCGCGCGGGCGTCGAGCATGCGGTTGTCGTCGAGGGGGTTCTTCAGCACGACGTCGACGGCGGCCTCCGGGCCGATCAGATGGGGCACGCGCCACACGCCGGACCAGCCGGGGATCAGGCCGAGCCGGACCTCGGGCAGGCCGAAGCCCTTCGCATCGGCGGCCACCACGCGGTGTCCGGCGGCCAGGGCCAGCTCGAGGCCGCCGCCGAGGGCGAGGCCGTTCACGAGCGCGACCGTGGGGATCTCGAGGGCCGCGAGCCGGTCGTAGACGGCGTGGCCGAGCAGGGCCAGGTCGCGGCCGACGTCGTCGGTGAGGCCCGCGATCAGGGACAGGTCCGCCCCGGCCGCGAAGGTCCCCTCCACACCGGTCACGGCCAGGGCCTGGATCGCGCCCGCGGCGGCCCGGGCGGCCTGCTCGTCGAGCACCCGGCCGAGGCCGAGGAGCGTGGCCGGGCCCAGGGTGGCGGGCCGGCGGGGTCCCTGCCCGTTGTCCAGCGTGAGCAGCGCGAGCGTGCCCGCGCCATCGGGCAGGGCGTGGTCGGTCACGGTGACGGTGGTGACGACCTCATCCGGGGCCAGGGCGGGCAGGTGGTCGAAGGAAGCAAGAGAAACGGATGTCATGCGGGTCACACTACCGGCGAGTAGCCTCGGCGTCGACGCGACGCGACGGACCGATCCGGCCGGCCGCGTCGGGGGCTCAGGCGCCGGCGGGATCGGGGTCGAGGAGCGCGACCGTGACGATCGCGCCGACGTTCTCCACCTGCCACGGGCGCGCGCCCCGCTCCGTCAGGAACGCGTCGACGGTCTCGGGGGTGATCGGGGCGGGCGGGGTCCAGCAGATCCGCCGAAGGGTGTCCGGGGTGAGGAGGTTCTCGGTGGGCATCCCCAGCTGCTCGGCCCGTCGGGCGACGCGGGCCTTGGCCGTGCGCAGGCGGCGGTCCGCCACCGGGTCCCGGTCCTTCCAGGCCCGGGGTGGGGGCGGGCCGTCCCCGGTGCGGATCTGCGCCGCGGGGGCGTCGTCCCGCTCGGCGTCCTCGACGCCGGCCCGGATCGCGGCGATCCAGCGCGGGGCCTCGCGGCTCGCGGCGCGGCCGTGGAAGCCGGAGGTCTGGCGCAGGGCGGGGACGGTGCGCGGCTGGGCGGCCGCGGCGGCGACGATCGACCGGTCCGGGATGAGCCGGCCGGGGGCGACGTCGCGGTGGCGGGCGAGGTCCTCGCGGGCCTCCCACAGGCGCTTGAGGACCGCGCGCTGCACGGGGCGGCGCAGCGTCTGGGAGCCCGAGGTGCCGCGCCAGGGGTCCTTCTTCGGCGTGGGCGGCGGGGCCGTGCGCACGTGCTCGAACTCCTGCTCGGCCCACGCGAGCTTGCCGTCGGCCTCGAGGCGCGCGATCAGGGCCTCGCGCAGCGGGACGAGCAGCTCGACGTCGAGCGCCGCGTAGGTGAGCATCGCCTCGGGCAGCGGACGCACCGACCAGTCGGCGGCCGAATGCTCCTTGGCGAGGGTGACCCCCAGCAGCTCCTCCAGGACCGCGGCCAGGCCGACGCGCGGCAGGCCGGACACCCGGGCCGCGAGCTCGGTGTCGAACAGCCGATCGGGGCGCAGCCCCTGCTCGGCCAGGCAGGGCAGGTCCTGGCTGGCCGCGTGCAGGATCCACTCGACGCCCGCGAGGGCCTCCTGCAGCGGGGCCAGCCCGTCGAGGGCTTCGGGATCGACGAGCCAGATGCCGGCGCCCTCGCGCTTGAGCTGGACGAGCATAGCCCGCTGGCCGTACCGGATCCCGGAGGCGCGCTCCGCGTCGACGGCGACGGGCCCGGTCCCCGCGGCGAGCGCCGCGGCGCAGGCCTCCAGGCCCGCGCGGGTGTCGGTGAGCCGGGGGACTCCACCGGCCGGTGTGGCGATCAGCCGCGGGGGCGCGTCCGGGGCGGCCGTCTCGGGGGCGTCGGTCATGCTGCTCCTGTTCGGGGAGGTCGGGGCGGGGACGGGCCGGGGCCCGGTGTGTCGGAGGCGCGGGCGCGCGGTCAGGGGCCGGCCGTGTGGACGTCCGCGGCGTGCTCGGGCGGCAGACCGGCGAACGCGCAGATCATGTCCGACCACGCCTCGAGATGCGAGCCGAGGTCCCGCGGGGCCGGGGTCCACGAGGCGCGCAGCTCGATGTCGGTGGTGTCCGGGGCCGCACTGAGCGTCCCGAAGCCCTCCGCGATGCTGCGCGTCGCGGTGCCGCCGGCGTGGGAGTGCTCGGCGTGGCGGCGCTCGAGCGCCTCCACGAGCCACGTCCACGCGACGGCGCCGGCCAGCTGGTCCAGTGCGACGTCCGGTTCCAGGCTCGCACGGATCCATGTCACCGCCCGGAAGCCTCCCGGCCACCGGGCGTCCGGGGCCGGGTCGTGCAGGAGGACGAACCGCCCCGTGGCCAGCACGCCGCCGGTCGCGCCCGGCCCGTCGCACACGTCGGCGGCGAGGGCGACGGCGAAGGGCGCCTGCCCCTCGGGTGCCGGGATCTCCCGCAGCCGCACCTCGGTCCGTGGCCGCGCATCGCGCAGGTCCGCCAGGGCACGCCGGAACACCCCCGGCGGCACGGGCGCCTCGACCGCCCCGGGGGCGGCGGAGAGGCGACGGGGCCCGATCACGCTCATGCCCGTCAGCCTAGGCTGCGGGGCCCAGCGGGCCGCGGGGGCGCGCCGTGGACGCCACGGCGCTCCCGCACCGGATCAGCGCGCCCCGTCCGGGGCCGCCGCGTCGTCGGCGGGGGCCAGGCGCAGCGAGATCGAGTTGATGCAGTAGCGCAGGTCCGTGGGGGTGTCATAGCCCTCGCCCGCGAAGACGTGACCCATGTGGGAGCCGCACGCCGCGCACCGCACCTCGATCCGCTCCATGCCCAGGGTGGTGTCCTTCAGGTACTCCACCCGGTCCTCCGCGAGCGGTGCGAAGAACGAGGGCCAGCCGCAGTGCGCGTCGAACTTCTCGTCCGAGCGGAACAGCTCGGATCCGCACGCCCGGCACGCGTACACGCCCTTCACGTGCGAGTCCCAGTACTCGCCCGTGAAGGGCCGTTCCGTGCCGGCCCGGCGCAGCACCTGGAACTCCTCGGGCGTGAGCCGTCGGGCCCACTCCTCGTCCGTCAGGCGGGCGCCGCCCGGGGCGGCCAGGGTCTGCTCGGGAGCGGGGACGTCCCGCGCGGGGTCGGGGGTGGGGCCGTCATGGGGGGTGTGGGGAGTCTCGGTCATGCCCGGTGCAACGGTCCGGAGCGCCGTCGTGTTCCCGACCGGCGTCGCATTGGCGGGCGCGCCCGCCCGTGGAGGACAATGGCGCGCATGGCCGCACGACCCCGCCGTCCCCGTCCCCACCCCGCCGACCTGCCGCCCGCCCTGGCCGCCGCCGTCACCGTGGCAGCCCGGCGGGCCGGGGGTCGCGACTCCCGCGTCCGCCGAGCGGGCCGCCTGGTCCGCCGCGGAGTCACCGGATCGGTGCGCGGCGGCGTGGCCGTGGCCTCCCCGGTGGCCCGCTGGGCCCCGCCCGTGCTCAGCGTCGCCGCGGCCTCTGCCTTCGTGCTGGCCGGGGCGAGCTCGGCGCTCGCGGGCGTGTTCGCCCGCACCGTGGTGACCCCCGTGCGCCGCCACGCCGAGTCCACGCCGATCCTCGCCGTCGTCGACA
This sequence comes from Micrococcus sp. TCR-5, assembly GCF_052220525.1. NCBI lineage: Bacteria > Bacillati > Actinomycetota > Actinomycetes > Micrococcales > Micrococcaceae > Micrococcus > Micrococcus sp. TCR-5. The sequence continues at coordinate 142,398 of NZ_JBQPDO010000004.1, read as the reverse complement.
CGCCCGCCGGGCAGGACGTGATCCTGCAGGCCGACGAGTACACCACCGTGCCCGGCCAGTACTCCCTCACGTTCGACGACGGTGCCGGATGCGCCCGGATCGGGGAGATCACCTCCTTCGACCCCCGGGACGGCACGGTGCAGCGCGCGGTCGAGGAGGTCTTCTCCGGCGATCTGACGACGGCGACCCGGGGCCGGTTCACCGGCTTCGTCTACCCGACCCCCGCCGACGCCGGGCTCGACGCCGAGGACGTGCAGGTGCCGGTGCCCGGCGGCCACGCCCGCGCATGGCGCATCGAGCCGGACCCCAGCGAGGACGGCGAACCCCGTCCCGCGGAGGGGCTGTGGGCGGTGATGGTCCACGGCCGCGGCGCGCGCCGCAACGAGGGCATCCGCGCCGTGCCGACCGCCCGCCGCCTGGGCATGACATCGCTGCTGATCTCCTACCGCAACGACGGCGACGCCCCGGACGCCGCCGACGCCCGCTACGGGCTCGGCACCACCGAATGGGAGGACGTCGAGGCGGCCATCCGCTACGCCCTCGACCACGGCGCCCGGGACGTCGTCCTCTTCGGCTGGTCCATGGGCGGGGCCGTGGTGCTGCAGACCGTGGACCGCTCCCCGCTGGCCCCGCACGTGCGCGGCGTGGTCCTGACGGGCCCCGTCATCGACTGGGTGGACGTGCTGCGCCACCAGGCCCGGCTCAACCGGATCCCCGAAGCCGTGGGCCTGCTCGGCCAGTGGCTGCTGGCCAACCGGGCCGGCCGGTTCATCACGGGCCTGGCCGCCCCCGTGGACCTCAAGGCCCTGGACTGGGTGACCCGCGCCGACCACGTGCGCGTGCCCACGCTGATCCTGCACTCCGAGGACGACGAGTACGTGCCCGTCGGCCCCTCGCAGGACCTGGCCGAGCGCAACCCGGACCTGGTCCGGTTCGTCCGCTTCCACCAGGCCCGCCACACCCGCGAGCAGAACGTGGACCCGCGCAAGTGGGACACCACCGTGCGCGGCTGGCTGCGCGCCGTGCTCAGCGCCCCCCGCCCCGGCGGCCGGGGGCGCTGACCGCGCTCAGGCCGCGGCGTCCGCCAGCCCCCGACGGCGCAGCAGCGGCTCGAGCTCGGCGTCCCGGCCACGGAACGCGCGGTAGGACTCCAGCAGGTCACGCGTGTCGCCCCGCGAGAGCAGCTCGTCCGCGAACCGGCGGCCGTTCTCCCGCGTCATCCCGCCGTGCTCGCGGAACCACTCCACGGCGTCCGCGTCCAGCACCTCGGCCCACACGTAGGAGTAGTACCCGGCCGCGTAGCCGCCGCCGAAGATGTGCTTGAAGTAGCCGGTGCCGTAGCGCGGAGGCACCAGGTCCGGGTCGATGCCCGCCTCGGTCAGCACCCGGCGCTCGAACGCGGCCGGGTCGGCCGTGGCGGCGTCCACCGTCTCCTCCGTCAGCGAGTGCCAGGCCCAGTCCACGAGCGCCGCGCCCAAATACTCGACCGTGCGGTGCCCCTCGCCCCACAGGTCCGCCGCCTCGAGCCGCTCCAGCGTCCCCGCCGGCAGCGGCTCGCCCGACTCCACGTGCCGCGCGTACGCGGCCAGCAGGGACGGCTCGCGCAGCCACACCTCGTTGACCTGCGACGGGAACTCGACGACGTCGCGCGGCACGTTCGTCCCGGTGAGCGAGGCGTACTCGCCCCGGGCCAGCAGCCCGTGCAGGGCGTGGCCGAACTCGTGGAACAGCGTCGTGGCCTCATCCAGCGTCAGCAGGGCCGGACGCCCCGCCGCCGGGGCCGGCACATTCATCGTGGTGAACACCACCGGGCGCTCGCCCAGGGCGTCCGCCATGTCCCGCACCGTGTGCATCCAGGCACCGCCCGACTTGGTCGGCCGCGCGAACAGGTCCGCGACGAACAGACCCACCCCGGCACCGTCCTCACCCGTCACCTCGAACACCCGGATCCCGGGGCGGTACAGGTGTCGCGCCAGCTCCGGGCGCTCGGCGAACGTGAGCCCGTGCAGCGCGGTCGCCGCCGCGAACACGCCCTCGGTCAGCACCCGGTCCAGCTCGAAGTACGGGCGCAGGGCGTCCGCGTCCACCGCGAACTCCTCCCGCGCGTACGCCGCGGACAGCGCCGGCCAGTCCCATGGGGCCACCTCGGCGTCCGTCCGGCCCGCGTGCGCCGCCGCCGTCGCCGCGTCCGCCCGCGCGTTGGCCATCGCCCGCGGCGCCATCGCGGCCAGCAGCTCCTCCACGGCCGCCGTCGACGGCGCCGCCCGGTCCTTCAGCGCCTGCTCGGCCCAGCTCTGCGCCCCCAGCAGCCGCGCCTTGCGCAGCCGCAGCCGCACCATCGCCATCGCCGTCGTCAGCGTCTCGTGCTCCCCGGCCCCGCCCCGGCCCGTCGACGCCTCGAACACCTCGCGCCGCATCCCCTCGTCCTGCAGGGACGCCAGCCACGGCTGCGACGTGAACAGGGACAGCGTCAGCAGCCACGGGCCCGCCGCCGCGTCCCCGTCCCCGTGCCCCGCCTCGGCGGCCGCCCCCGCCGCCGCGGCCAGGTCGTCCTCGCTCAGACCGGCCAGGCGCTCGCGGTCCGTGACGAGCACGGCGCGGGCCGCGGTGTCCGCGACGAGGCGGCGCGTGTAGGCGGCCGAGAGGGACGCCAGCTCCGTGTTGATCCCGCGCAGCTCCTCGCGCGCGGCGTCGTCCAGGTCCGCCCCCGCCAGGGAGAGGCGCAGGCGCAGCGCCTCCAGCAGGCGGGCGTCCTCGCCCGTGAGGCCGCCGTCGTCGATCGCCGCGACGCGCGCCACCAGCCGCGGGTCCAGCAGGATCGCGTCCTCGTGGGCCGCGAGCTCGGGGGAGAGCTCCTCGGCCAGGGCCTGCCGCGCGTCCGTGCCGTCCGAGCCGACGAGCGTGAAGAACATGGCGGCGGAGCGGCGCAGCAGCTGGCCGGACAGCTCGAGCGCGCGGACGGTGTTCTCGAAGGTCGGCGCCGTGGCCGCCCCGAGGATCTGGTCGACCTCGGCGCGCTGGGCCGCCATCCCCGCGCGCACGGCCTCGGCCAGCTGCGCGTCGGAGACGGCGGAGAAGTCGGGCAGCCCGTAGGGCAGGTCGGAGGGGGTCGCCAGCGGGTGGTCGGCGGGCAGGACGGAGGGCGCGGAGGTGTGGGTCATGGGCGCGAGTGTAGTCAGCCGTGATCCGCGCCACCCCACCGGGCGTCGCTAGACTGGGCGGTCGAGCCAGCAGACGAGATCCAGACCTGAGGAGGCGTGATGGCAGGACATTCCAAATGGGCGACCACCAAGCACAAGAAGGCCGTCATCGACGCGCGGCGCGCCAAGGCGTTCGCGAAGTACATCAAGAACATCGAGGTCGCGGCACGTGCCGGCGGACCCGACGTCGCCGGCAACCCCGCCCTCGACCTGGCCGTGTCCAAGGCCAAGAAGGCCTCGGTGCCCAACGACAACATCGACCGCGCCGTCAAGCGCGGCGCCGGCCTGACCGGCGAGGTCATCGACTACGCCGAGATCATGTACGAGGTCCGCGGCCCCCAGGGCTCGGCGCTGCTGGTCGAGTGCCTGACCGACAACAAGAACCGCGCCGCCGCGGACGTGCGCGCGGCCGTCACCCGCAACGGCGGCACCATGGCGGACTCCGGCTCCGTCTCCTTCCTCTTCGAGCGCAAGGGCCTCGTGCGCCTGCCCACCGAGGGCAACACCGAGGACGGCCTGCTCGAGGCCGTGCTCGAGGGCGGCGCGGACGCCGAGGAGGTCGTCGTCTCCGGCGACTCCTTCGAGATCCTCTCGGACCCCTCCGACCTGCAGTCCGTGGCCAAGGCCCTCGACGAGGCGGGCGTGGAGTACGAGTCCGACGAGCTCGAGTTCGTCCCCACCATGAAGGTGGACCTGGACGCGTCGGGCGCCCGCACCTTCCTCAAGCTGGCCGATGCGCTCGAGGACCTCGACGACGTCCAGAACGTCTTCTCGAACGTGGACATCGCCCCCGAGGTCCTCGCCGAGCTCGACGAGGACTGATCGCGCTGAGCGCGCGCCGGCCCGCCGACGTCGTCCGGATCCTCGGGGTGGACCCGGGGCTCACCCGCTGCGGGATCGCCGTGGTGGACGTGGACGCGCGACGGCGGGCCGCGCTCGTCCACGTCGAGGTCACGGGCACCCCGCCCACCGCCCCCCTGGACCAGCGCCTCCTGCGCATCGACGAGGCCGTCTCCGCGGTCCTCGCCGCGCACCGGCCCGATCGCGCCGCCGTCGAGCGCATGTTCGCGAACACGAACACGCCGACCGTGCTGGGCACGGCCCAGGCCGCGGGCGTGGCGATCGCCGCGGCCGCGCGCGCCGGCGTCCCCGTGGGCCTGCACACCCCCTCCGAGGTCAAGGCCGCCGTCACCGGACACGGCGATGCGGGCAAGGAGCAGGTCACCACGATGGTCACCCGGATCCTCCGCCTCGACGCCCCGCCGCGCCCGGCCGACGCGGCCGACGCCCTCGCCTTGGCCATCGCCCACGGCTGGCGCGGCACCGCCCTCGGCGCGGCCGCCGGCCAGACCGGCCTCGACACCGCAGACCTCGCCTCCCGGGCGGGGCGCTCGCAGTTCGCCGCCAAGGCGCCCGCGCGCGCCCGCCCGCGGGGCCAGCTCACCGCCGCGCAGCGGGCCTGGCTCGACGCCGAGCGCTCGGCGGGCGGCGGGCGTCGCCGGTAGGCCGCTGCCGGGCCGGCGTTCGATGATATGTTCGAATCCGCGCCGACCGGCGTCCGTCCGTCCCGACAGGAGGGCCCCTCATGATCGCCTCGCTCAGCGGCACCGTCGAGCACGTGGCCCTCGACCGGGCGGTCATTGCCGTCGGCGGCCTGGGTGTGCAGTTCTCCGCCACCCCGCAGACGCTGTCCACCCTGCACGAGGGCCGGCCGGGGGCGGTGCAGACCCACCTCGTGGTCAAGGAGGACGCCCTGACCCTCTACGGCTTCGCGGACCGCGACGAGCGCGAGGTGTTCGAGGTGCTCATCACGGCCAACGGCGTGGGTCCCCGCCTCGCCCTGGCGATCCTCTCCGTCCACCACCCCGAGACCGTGCGCCGGGCGGTCACCGAGGAGGACGAGAAGACCCTCACCCGCGTGCCCGGCATCGGGCCGAAGATGGCGCGCAAGATCATCGTCGAGCTCTCCGGCCGCCTCGCGCCCACCGGGGAGCCGGTGCCCGAGGCGGAGGCCGAGGCGAGCGCCGAGCCGACCGTCGAGGCGCTCTGGCACGCCGACGTCGTGCAGGCGATGGCCGGCCTGGGCTGGTCCGAGAAGGAGGCGCTCAAGGCCGTCGAGGCCACCGTGGCGGCCCGCCCGGAGCTGGACGAGGGCCGCGACGTCGCCGCGCTGCTGCGCGCCACCCTGCGCGACGTCGGCATGGCCGGCGCGGTGCGAGGCGGGCGATGAGCGCGGAGTCCTCACCGCTGTCCGCGGCGGCCGTCGACCCGGAGGAGCGCCGGCTCGAGGTCGCGCTGCGCCCCAAGCACCTGGACGAGTTCGTGGGCCAGATGCGCGTGCGCGAGCAGCTGGACCTCATGCTCGCCTCCGCCCGGCTGCGGGACCGCGCCGCGGACCACGTCCTGCTCTCCGGCCCGCCCGGGCTCGGCAAGACCACGCTGGCGATGATCGTGGCCGCGGAGATGAACGCCCCCCTGCGGCTGTCCTCCGGCCCCGCGATCCAGCACGCGGGCGACCTCGCGGCCATCCTGTCCTCGCTCACCGAGGGCGAGGTGCTCTTCCTCGACGAGATCCACCGGATGTCCCGCCCGGCCGAGGAGATGCTCTACATGGCCATGGAGGACTTCCGCGTGGACATCGTGGTGGGCAAGGGCGCCGGCGCCACCTCGATCCCGCTCGAGCTGCCGCCCTTCACGCTCGTGGGCGCCACCACGCGGGCCGGCCTCCTGCCGGGGCCGCTGCGCGACCGCTTCGGCTTCACGGGCCACCTGGACTTCTACACCGAGGAGGAGCTCGAGCGCGTCCTGCGCCGCTCCGCCCTGCTGCTGGACATGCGGCTGGCCACGGAGGGGTACCGGCAGATCGCCCGGCGCTCGCGCGGCACCCCGCGCATCGCCAACCGGCTGCTGCGCCGGGTGCGGGACTGGGCGCTCGTGAAGGGGCTGGCCGAGGTCGGCCCGCACGACGCCGCCGCCGCCCTGGACATGTACGACGTCGACGGGCGGGGCCTGGACCGGCTCGACCGGTCCGTGCTCACCGCCCTGTGCACCACGTTCGGCGGCGGGCCCGTGGGGCTCAGCACGCTGGCCACCGCCGTGGGGGAGGAGGCCGAGACCGTGGAGACCGTGGCCGAGCCCTTCCTCATCCGCGAGGGCATGGTGGCGCGCACCCCCCGTGGCCGCGTCGCGCTGCCGGGGGCCTGGGAGCACTTGGGCCTCGCCGCTCCGGAGGCCACGCCGGGGCCGTGACGCCCAGGGCGGGCCCCTACACTGGACAGGCCCGCCCACCCCGAGCATCAGGAGTCCCCCATGCCCGTCGCCACCGCCGCGACCCTGCCCGTGATCGCCCAGCAGGCCCAGGGGGGTGGCGGCAGCCTGCTCATGCTCATCGCCTTCGCCCTGCTCGCGGTGATGCTCTTCCTCTCCTTCCGCAAGGGCAAGAAGATGCAGCAGCAGCAGGCGCAGATGCGCAGCACCCTCGCCCCGGGCGTCGAGGTCATGACCGGCGCCGGCATCTTCGGCACCGTCGTGGCCGTGGACGCCGAGGCCCAGCGGGTGACGCTGGAGACCGCCCCGGGCACGCGCATGGACGTGCACCTGCAGGGCGTCACCACCGTCGTGGAGCCCGAGACGGCCGCCGCGGCCGCCGCGCCCACCACGGACCCGTCGCGTCGGGATGACGCCCCCGGCACCGAGTACCGCGCCGACGACGCCGACCCGCGTCCGCGCCGCGACGACCTGGCCTGAGGCCCACCCACCCCTGCACACGCGGCCCCGCCTGGCGGGGCCGCTCGAATGTGACGGAAGCACCTGAGCAATGGCGAAGAGAACACCCACCGGCTCCGCCGGGCGCACCCTGGCCTGGCTGGCCGCCCTCCTCGTGGTCCTGGCCGCGATCCTCGGCGGGGGCGTGGCCTCCGGCGCGGCCTCCTGGGCTCCCAAGCTCGCCCTCGACCTCGAGGGCGGCACGCAGATGGTGCTGGCCCCCCAGACCTCGACGGACGAGTCCGTCACCCCCGAGCAGCTGGACCAGGCCGTGGAGATCATCCGCCAGCGTGTGGACGGCTCCGGCGTGGCCGAGGCGGAGGTCGCCACGCAGGGCTCCCAGAACGTGGTCGTCTCCCTGCCCGGGGTCCCGGACGAGGAGACCCGCCGCCTGATCCAGGCGTCCGCGGACATGCAGTTCCGCCCCGTGCTGCAGTCCGGCCCGGGGGAGGCCACCCCCGAGGACCAGCGCCTGCCAGAAGACCAGCTGCCGAAGCCCGACGGGGAGCCGGCGGACGCCTACGACCCGAACTGGGTCACCCCGGCCCTGCTGGCCGAGTTCCAGGCCACGGACTGCACCGCCCCGCGGGACCCGGCCGCGCCCCCGCCGCCGTCCGACCGGGCGATCGTCGCCTGCCAGCCCTCCGAGGAGCTCGCCGACGGCGCCGTCACGCCGGCCCAGAAGTACATCCTGGGCCCCGTGGTCATCCCGGGCACCCAGATCAAGGGCGCGTCCAACGGCATGGCCCAGGCCCAGGGCGGCGTCTCCACCAACCAGTGGGTCGTCAACATCGAGTTCGACGAGGAGGGCACCAAGGCCTTCACGGAGGTCACCCAGAAGCTCACCCCGTACCCCGAGGGCGACCCGCGCAAGCAGTTCGCGATCCTGCTGGACGGGGACGTGATCTCCGCGCCGCAGTCCAACGTGGTCATCACCAACGGCAGCGCGCAGATCAGCGGCCCCACCCTGAACGAGCAGACGACGGCGCAGTTGGCCGAGCAGCTCAACTACGGCTCCCTGCCGATCTCCTTCTCGATCGAGTCCGAGCAGCAGATCTCCGCCACGCTCGGCCGGGACCAGCTCTTCTGGGGCCTGATCGCCGGCCTGATCGGCCTCGGCCTCGTGGCCGTGTACCAGTTCTTCCAGTATCGGGCCCTGGGCCTGCTGACCTTCGCCTCGATCATCGTGGCGGGCGTGCTGACGTGGCTGACCATCGCGATCCTGGGCTGGACGGACAACTACCGCCTGTCCCTCGCGGGCATCGCCGGGCTCATCGTGGCGATCGGTCTGACGGCGGACTCGTTCATCGTCTACTTCGAACGCATCAAGGACGAGCTGCGCGCGGGCCACACCGTGCCCGTCGCCGTGCACGAGGGCTGGAAGCGCGCCCGGCGGACGATCACCGCGTCCAAGGCCGTGAACCTGCTGGCCGCCGTCGTGCTGTACTTCGTGGCCGTCGGCAACGTGCGCGGCTTCGCGTTCACCCTCGGCCTCACCGCGATCGCCGACCTGATCGTGGTGTTCATGTTCACCCACCCGCTCATGGTGCTGTTGGCCCAGACCCGCTTCGTGGGCGAGGGACACCCGATGTCCGGACTGGACCCGTCGCTGCTGGGCGGGCCGTCCCTGTATCAGGGCGCCGGCCGCTTCCGCGAGCCCGCCCACGCCCCCCGCACCGGGCTCCCGGCGGAGGACTCCGACGAGCCGGCTGACGCGGCGGCCGCCGACGCCCCGCGCCCGCTCGTCGCGACGGGCGCCCCCCGCGCGGGCTCGTCCGCCCGGGGGGGCGGCCGCCGCTCGCGCACCGCGCCGCCCATGACGATCGCCGAGCGACGCCGCGCCGAGCGACGCCGCCAGGAGGAGGACCAGTGAACCGCTTCGCCGACTGGGGCAACGCCCTCTACTCGGGCCGCATCTCCTACCCGTTCATCCAGCGCTGGCGGCGGTGGTTCGCCCTCGCCGCCCTGCTGCTCGTCCTCGCCGGCGGCCTGACCGCCCTCCGCGGTGGCTTCAACCTCGGCATCGAGTTCCGGGGCGGCTCCGAGTTCACCGTCTCGCAGACGGCCTCCACCGACGTGGCCGCGGGCGAGCGCGCCGTGACCGACGTGCTGGCCGACGGCCACGCCACCGTCACGAACGTCGCCCCGGGCACCGTGCGCGTCCAGACCGAGCAGCTCGACGACGCCCAGACCCGAGCCGTGGCCGCGAACCTGCAGGAGGCCTACGGCGTCGGCCAGGACCAGGTGACCTCGACCTTCGTGGGGCCGACCTGGGGCGCCGCGGTGTCGCAGCAGGCCCTGATCGGCCTGGTGATCTTCGTGGTGCTCGTGACCCTGTTCATGGCCGTGTACTTCCGCACCTGGAAGATGTCCCTGGCCGCCGTGCTCGGCATGCTCTACGTGGTCGCGCTGACCGCCGGCATCTACGGCGCCACCGGCTTCGAGATCACGCCGTCGGCCATCATCGGCTTCCTCACGATCCTGTCGTACGCGCTCTACGACACCGTGGTGGTCTTCGACAAGATCCGCGAGAACACGATCGGGGCCGAGGAGGACCCGGAGCGCTCCTTCGTCGAGAACGTGAACCTCGCGGTGAACCAGACGCTCGTCCGGTCCATCACGACCTCCGTCGTCGGCATCCTGCCGGTCGGCTCGATCCTGTTCATCGGCGCGGGGCTGCTCGGTGCCGGCACGCTGCGGGACATCGCGCTCGCGCTGTTCGTGGGCATCATCGTGGGCACCCTGTCCACCCTGTTCCTCCAGGCGCCGCTGTACGCCCTGCTGCGCCGCAACGACCCGGACGTGCGCGACCACGACGCCCGGGCCGCGGCCCGCGCCGCCCGGGAGCGTGCCTCAGAGGCGGTCACCGATCCCGACGTCGCCCCCTGGGACGACGGCGCGCGACTCTGACGGAGCCGCTGCGGCCCCGGTGGTCTTCCTGGGGCGGGGTGGGACGGGCGCGGGTAGACTCGCCGATCATCCCGGCCGGAGCGGTCGGGGCCGCACGAGTCAGGAGGCGTGGCCCATGAGCGAGCAGGACCCCACTCCCGCCCCGGCCCGTCCCGCCCCGGCCCGTCCCGCCCCGGTCCGGCCCCGCAGCCGGATCGCACGCCTGACCGGCCGGCACGCCACCGAGTACTCGCCCCTGCTCGAGCCGCTGATGCGCACCGTGCGGCAGCGAGCCACCAAGACCGAGCTGGCCGAGATCGTCCGCGCCTTCGAGGTCGCCCGCGCGGCACACGAGGGGCAGATGCGGCGCTCCGGGGACCCGTACATCACCCACCCCGTCGCGGTCGCCACGATCCTCGCCGAGATCGGCGTGACGGGCCCGACGCTCCTGGCGGCCCTGCTGCACGACACCGTCGAGGACACGGACTACTCCCTGGAGCGCCTCCGCGCCGACTTCGGCTCCGAGGTCGCCCTCCTCGTGGACGGCGTGACCAAGCTGGACAAGGTGACCTACGGCGCCGCGGCGCAGGCCGAGACCGTGCGCAAGATGGTCATCGCGATGGCCCAGGACGTGAACGTCCTGCTCATCAAGCTCGCCGACCGGCTGCACAACGCGCGGACGTGGCGGTACGTCTCCCCGGAGTCCAGCGCCCGCAAGGCCCAGGAGACCTTGGACATCTACGCCCCGCTGGCCCACCGGCTCGGCATGAACACCGTCAAGTGGGAGCTCGAGGACCTCTCCTTCGCCGCCCTCAAGCCCAAGATGTACGCGGAGATCGTGCGCCTCGTGGGGGAGCGCAACCCGGAGCGGGAGAAGCACATCGCGGCGCTGCGCACCGTGATCGAGGAGCACCTGCGCGAGCACCGGATCCGGGCGACCGTCACCGGACGGCCGAAGCACTACTACTCGATCTACCAGAAGATGGTGACGCGCGGGAAGGACTTCGACGACATCCACGACCTCACGGGCATCCGGGTGCTCGTGGACTCCGTGCGTGACTGCTACGCCGTGCTCGGCGTCATCCACGCGCGCTGGAACCCGGTCCCGGGCCGGTTCAAGGACTACATCGCGGTCCCGAAGCTCAACATGTACCGCTCCCTGCACACCACGGTGATGGTGCCGGGCGGCAAGCCGGTGGAGATCCAGATCCGCACGCAGGAGATGCACCGCCAGGCCGAGTACGGCGTCGCCGCGCACTGGCGGTACAAGGCCCAGGTCGCCGGCCAGGCGCCGGTGCAGGCCACGCCGGCCTGGCTGCGCTCGGTGATGGACTGGCAGGCGGACACCCGGGACCCGGACGAGTTCCTCGCCTCGCTGCGCACCCAGATCGGGGCGGACGAGGTGTACGTCTTCACGCCGAAGGGGGAGATCCGCACCCTGCCGGCCGGCTCCACGCCCGTGGACTTCGCCTACGCCATCCACACCGACGTCGGCCACCGCACCATCGGCGCCCGGGTCAACGACAAGCTCGTCCCGCTGTCCACGCCGCTCAGCCACGGCGACACCGTGGAGGTCTTCACCTCGCGCGCCGAGGACGCGGGGCCGAGCCGGGATTGGCTGGGCTTCGTGGTCTCGCCGCGGGCCCGGTCCAAGATCCGTCACCACTTCGCCACGCAGCGCCGCGACGAGCAGGCCGACCGGGGACGCGAGTCGCTGACCCGTCAGCTGCGCAAGGCCGGCATGGCCGTGCAGCAGGTGCTCGGCGGCGAGGAGCTGGTGCAGGTGGCCACGGATCTCGGCTACGCGGACCTCGACGGGCTGTTCGTGGCCCTCGGCGACGGCCACGTGTCCGCCCAGTCCGTGCAGGAACGCGTCGCGGAGCGCCTCGCTCCGCCGACGTCGACGCAGGCCGAGCCGGAGGGCGAGCTGACCGTCGGCGAGGTGGACCTGCAGGAGCTGGTCCCGGCCCAGTCGCGGCGCGCCCCCGCGCGGGCCACCAACGACGCCGGCGTGCTCGTGGACGGCGACGGCGGCGTCATGGCCAAGCTGGCACGGTGCTGCAACCCGGTGCCGCCGGACGCCATCGACGGGTTCGTCACCCGCGGCTCCGGGGTCTCCGTGCACCGGGTCGACTGTCCCAACCTGGCGACCCTGCTCGCGCAGGAGCCGGAGCGCCGCACCCCGGTCAGCTGGGCGCCGTCGCGGGACACCGTCTACCTGGTGGAGATCCAGATCGAGGCGCTGGACCGCAAGTCGCTGCTCTCCGACGTCACCCGGGTCCTCTCCGAGAACCACGTGAACATCCTCTCGGCCTCCGTGAACACCACCCGCGACCGCGTGGCGATGAGCCGGTTCGTCTTCGAGATGGGCGACCCCCGGTTCCTCGGCCACGTGATCGACGCGGTGCGCCGCATCGACGGCGTCTTCGACGTGCACCGCACCTGAGCCTCCCGGCCTCAGTCGGGGACGTCCAGCGCCGCCAGCAGCGCGCCCAGCCGGCGCCGGGCCGCCACGACGCCGGCACGGCGGGTCCGGCGGGCCAGCCGCTCCCGCAGCCCGGCGGCGCCGTGGGCGCCGATCACGGCGGCCGCGCGCCGCGCCGCATCCGGGTCGGCGCTGAGCAGCAGGTCTTCGACTGTCCGGGCGGGCGTCGTGACCCGCACGGGGCCGAAGCGGAGCACGTCGTGCTCGGCGGGGGCGACGCCCGTGGCATCGGCCGCGACGTCCGACTGCGTGAGCGTCCAGGGCAGCAGGCCCCCGCCGGCGGGGCGCCGGTGGAAGTGCGGCACGGCCGCGTGCAGCCGCCCGGGCGCCGCGCCGCCGGCCAGGATCCAGGCCGCCGACGGGCCGATCGCGGTCCAGCCGGCGGCCAGGAGCGGGCCGCCGAGGGTCCACAGGGCAGCGGCCCGGACCGCGGGATCGTCCGCGGCGTCCGGCCGCGCCCACACCCCGGGCAGCAGCGGCCGCACGGCGCCCCGCGCGCCGAGCGCCTGCAGCTCCGGCTCCGTGAAGGGGTCGCCCGCCAGCACGAGTGCCCCGGTCGGGGCGGTCTCCTCGATCGTCACGGTCGTCATGCCCGGATCCTGCCAGAGACGGGGACGCCCCCGCGGCCGCCTGTGGACAGGCGGGCCGCGGGGGCGTGCTCGAGACGGGTGGGGCTCAGCGGAGCTCGGAGGCCGAGGCCTCGAGGGCCTGCTTCCACTGCAGGCGCGCGTCGAGCGCCTCCTGGGCCTTCTTGACGGCGCGCTGGTCGCCCCGGGCCTGGGCCCGGGCGAGATCCGCCTCGAGCCCCGCGATGGTCTCCTCGAGCTGCGTGAGGGCGGAGTTCGTGCGGGCCTTGGTCTCCGGGTCGGTGCGGCGCCAGTGCTCGTTCTCCGCCTGCTTGAGGGCGTCCTCGAGCTTGCGGAAGCCCTCCTCCATCCGGCGGACGTCCCCGCGGGGCACGCGGCCGGCATCCTCCCACCGCCCGCGCAGCTCGTTGAGCGCGCGCCGTCCGGCCTTGACGTCCGTGAACGGGAGCAGCTTCTGGCCGTCGGCGAGGATCTGCTCCTTCACCTTCAGGTTGGCCCCGTACTCGCGGTCGATCTCCTGGTTCGCGGCCTTGCGGGCGGCGAAGAAGACGTCCTGGGCGGCGCGGAAGCGGGCCCAGAGGGCGTCGTCCTCCTTGCGGGAGGCCCGGGGGGCGCGCTTCCACTCGTCCATCAGGTCGCGGTACTTGCCGGCGGTCACGCCCCAGTCGGTGGAGGTGGACAGCTCCTCGGCACGGGCGATGAGACGCTCCTTGACCTGCTTGGCCTCGGCCGAGGCGGCGTCCAGCCGGGAGAAGTGGGCGCGGCGGGTCTTGTCGAACGCGGTGCGGGCGCCGCGGAAGCGCTTCCACAGGTCGTCCTCGACCGACTTGGCCAGACGCGGACCGGCCTTCTGGGCGGCCTTCCACTCCTCGAACAGCTCCGTCATGCGCTTGGACGCGGTCTTCCAGGGCATCCGCTCGGCCGGGGTCTGGGCGAAGGTCTCGGCCTCGGCGACGATGGCCTCGCGGGTGGCCAGCTGCTCGGCCTGGGCGGCCTGCCGGGCCTCCTGTTCCGCGGCGCGGTAGTCGCCCAGGAGGGTCTCCAGGGCCGCCAGGCGGGTGCGGAGGGCGTCCATGTCGCCGACCATGTGGCGCTCGTTCACCGCGGTCGTCATCTGACCCAGCGCCCGGCCCAGCTCACCCGAGGGGGCGCCGGCGGCGATGCGCTGCTCGAACAGGGCCATCTGGGCGCGCACGTCGTCGTACTTGCGCACGAAGTACGCCAGCGCGTCCTCGGTGCTCGCGTCCGGCACCTGGCCGACCGCGTGCTCCTCCTGCCCGTCCAGCAGCGTGACGTGGCCGTCCTCGCTCACCCGGGCGAACCTGGCGGCCTCCTCCACCGGGGTGGGCGGCACGGTCGGGGCCACGACGGGGGCCGGGGCGACGGACGCGGCGGCGGGCGTCGCGGGGCGCACGGCGGCCGGGCTGGCCTTCTTCATCGCGGCCGGGGAGGGCACGGCGGGCGTCTCGGCGGGCTGGGAGGAATCACCGTGCGCCGGGGCGTCGGGGACGATCTCGGGGACGGGCCGGGCCTCGGCGGGCACGGTCGTATCGGCGGCCTCGGCCGACGCGGGGGTGGACTCGGTGGCGGGGGACTGCTGGTCGTCGGGCTGCATGTGATTGGTCACCGCTGGAACTCTCCCTGACTGCGCCGGCACGCAGTCGTCGAGGGATGCGGCCGGTCGGGATGGACACGAACAGGGCCAGCGTACCGGGCCGGACAGCGCCCGCGCCTAGAATGGGCCGGTGCGCCGGCGGGGGACCGTCGCGCGTCCCCGCCGTCGTCGTCTCGAAGGATCGCCATGTCCCGCAAGGCCTCCCTGTCCGGTTTCCACGAGTGGCTGCCCGCCGAGCGGCTCGTGGAGCAGCACGTGCTCGACACGCTGCGGCGGACCTTCGAGCTGCACGGGTTCGCCGGCATCGAGACCCGTGCCGTGGAGACCCTGGGCCAGCTGCTGCGCAAGGGCGAGGTGGACAAGGAGGTCTACGCGGTCTCGCGCCTGGCCGAGGACGAGGAGGTCGCCGCGGGCCTGCGCGATCCCAAGGACCCGGCCGACCCCAAGCGCCTGGCCCTGCACTTCGACCTCACCGTGCCGTTCGCCCGCTACGTCGTGGAGAACGCCGGCCACCTCGCCTTCCCCTTCCGTCGCTACCAGATGCAGAAGGTCTGGCGCGGGGAGCGCCCTCAGGAGGGCCGCGCCCGCGAGTTCACCCAGGCGGACATCGACGTCGTCGGCGACGGCGCCCTCTCGCCCCGGTACGACGCCGACGTCGCACTGGTGATGGCCGAGGCGCTCGGCGCCCTGCCGATCGGCGACTTCCTCATCCGCGTGAACAACCGCAAGCTCGCCGAGGGCTTCTACCGGGGCATCGGCCTGGAGGACACCGCCGGCGTGCTGCGCAGCATCGACAAGCTGGAGAAGGTCGGCCCGGAGGAGGTCGCGCGGCTGCTCCAGGAGGAGGTCGGCGCGAGCCCCGAGCAGGCTGCGCAGGCGCTGGCCCTGGCGGACATCCGCACGTCGGACACCTCGTTCGTCGAGCGGGTCCGCGCCCTGGGGGTGACCCACGAGCTGCTCGAGGAGGGGCTGACCGAGCTGGCCGACGTCGTCGCCACCCTGCACCGCCGCGCCCCCGGGCGCGCCGTGGCGGACCTGTCCATCGCGCGCGGCCTGGACTACTACACGGGCACCGTCTACGAGACCGTCCTGGTGGGCCACGAGCAGCTCGGCTCGATCTGCTCGGGCGGCCGCTACGACGCGCTCGCGTCCAAGGGGAACCGCGTGTTCCCCGGTGTCGGACTGTCCATCGGCGTGACGCGGCTGGTGATGCGCATGCTGTCCCAGCAGATGGCCGTGGCCTCCCGCTCCGTGCCGACCGCGGTGTACGTGGCGCTGACGGCGGACGAGGACTGGTCCGAGGCCCAGGACGTCGCGGCCCTGCTGCGGGAGCGCGGCATCCCCGCGGAGGTCGCGGTGTCCGCGGAGAAGTTCGGCAAGCAGATCAAGTATGCGGACCGCCGCGGCATCCCGTTCGTCTGGTTCATGGGTCGGGACGACGCCGGCGCGCGGGTCCACGAGGTGAAGGACATCCGCTCCGGCGAGCAGCACGCCGCGGACCCGGCCGACTGGACCCCGCCGGCCGAGGACCTGCTGCCGCAGGTCGCCCGCGCGCAGGACTGAGCGGACGCGGCCGCTATGCCGGCCCCGGTGTGCGGCGGCGGTGGGTGTCTGCGCGTCGGGTCACCGGCCCCGGCGCCCGGCCCGCACGAACGCGCGCCCGCCCACCCCGATCAGGAACACGCCCGCCATCGCGGCCACGGACATCGGCGGCAGGCTGAGGGCGAGCAGCAGGCACAGGGCCAGGCCGAGGACGTTGACGGCGCGGGGCACGCGCAGCGGGCGCGGCCGGGCCGGGCGGCGGCCGTCGTCGTCCCCGCGCAGGGTCAGGGCGGACAGGTTCGCCACCGCGTAGTAGACGAGCACGCCGAACGAGCTGAAGCCCACCACGGTGAGGATGTCCGTGGTGAGCAGGAGCAGGATCACGGCCGCGGCCACCGTCAGCTGAGCCGTCCACGGCGTGCCGGTCCCCGCATGGACCCGTGCCAGGGGGCGGGGCAGGTCGGACTCGCGGGCCATGGCCAGGGCGGTGCGGGAGATGCCCGTCAGCAGGTTGAGCATGGCCCCGGCCGCGGCGAGGGCGGCGCCGGCCACCGCCACCCAGCCCCAGCCGGAGCCCAGGGCGGTCTCGAGCAGGTCGCGCACGGGCGCCGGGGACCGGGCCAGCCCGGAGGTCCCGAGGCCCGAGATCAGCGCCGTGGCGAGCAGCAGGTACAACGCCACGGTCACGGCGAGGGCGATCAGGATGGCGCGCGGGATCGTGCGTGCGGGGTCGATGACCTCCTCACCCATGGTGGCCACGCGCGCGTAGCCGGCGAACGCGAAGAACAGGACGCCCGCGCCCATGAGCACGCCCTGCACGGGGGAGTCGACGCCGAGCGCCGCGGCCGAGCCCCCGGGGGCCTCGCGCGCCAGGCCTGCGCCGATGGCCAACACGAGCACGGCGAGCACGGGCACGAGGATCGCCAACGTCGCCTGCGCGGTCCGCGTCACGCCCGCCATCGCCACCCCGGTGAGCACGACGACGGCGGCCACGCCCGTCCACCGGGCCGCGGCGGCGTCGTCGGGGAAGAGGTACAGGCCGAGGGTGGCCGCCATCGCGGCCACCGACGCGGTCTTGCCCGTGACGAAGCCCCAGCCGGCGACGAAGCCGGCCCACGGGTGCAGCTGCCGCCGGCCGTAGACGTAGGCGCCGCCGGACTCGGGGTGGACGGTGGCCAGCTGCGCCGTGGACAGGGCGTTGCACAGGGCCGCGACGGCCGCGACCGCCAGGGCCCCGTACAGCAGGCCGGGGTGGCCGCCGGTGAGCGCGGCCGCCAGGCCGATCGCGGTGAACACGCCCGCGCCGATCATCGAGCCGAGGCCGATCGCGACGGCGTGGAGCAGGGTCAGGCGGCGCTGCAGGGCGGCGGTCATGACGGGGTCCTCCTGGGCTGGGGCAGTGTGGACGGGGCACTAGACTGACGGGAACGGCGCGCGCCCGCCCCGCAGGCGTATCACACGGCGTCGACCATCACATGAACCCCGCACATCGTCCGGCGACCGGACGGAGAGGATCCTCGTGCTGCGCACCCACTCCCTCGGCGAGCTCAACGCCTCGCTCATCGGCCAGACCGTCACCGTCACCGGCTGGGTGGCGCGGCGGCGAGACCACGGCGGCGTGGCCTTCGTGGACCTGCGCGACGCCTCGGGCTTCGCCCAGGTTGTGGTGCGGGACGAGGCGGACTTCGACCCGCTGCGCAACGAGTGGGTTCTGCAGGTCACCGGCACGGTCGAGCGCCGCCCCGAGGGCAACGAGAACCCGAACCTTCCCTCCGGTGAGATCGAGCTGATCGCGGAGACCGTGACGGTGCTCAACACCGCCGCCGCGCTGCCGTTCCAGGTGGACGAGCACGTGGAGGTCGGCGAGGAGGCCCGGCTGCGCCACCGCTACCTCGACCTGCGCCGCCCGCAGCCCTCGCGCATCATGCGCCTGCGCTCCGAGGTCAACCGGACGGCGCGCGAGCTGCTGCACGGCGAGGGCTTCGTGGAGGTCGAGACCCCGACCCTCACGCGCTCGACGCCGGAGGGCGCCCGCGACTTCCTCGTCCCGGCCCGCCTGGCTCCCGGCTCCTGGTACGCCCTGCCGCAGTCGCCGCAGCTGTTCAAGCAGCTGCTGCAGGTGGGCGGGATCGAGAAGTACTACCAGATCGCCCGCTGCTACCGGGACGAGGACTTCCGCGCGGACCGTCAGCCCGAGTTCACCCAGCTGGACATCGAGGCCTCCTTCGTGGAGCAGGATGACGTGATCGCCCTCGGCGAGAAGATCGTCAAGGCCCTGTGGGCCCTCGTGGGCGTGGACGTGCCGACGCCGATCCGCCGCATGACCTACGCCGAGGCCATGGAGAAGTACGGCTCGGACAAGCCGGACCTGCGCTTCGGCCTCGAGCTGACGGACCTGACCGAGTACTTCAAGGACACCCCGTTCCGCGTGTTCCAGAACGAGTACGTGGGCGCCGTCGTGATGCCGGGCGGCGCCTCCCAGGCCCGCCGCACCCTCGACGCGTGGCAGGAGTGGGCCAAGCAGCGCGGCGCCAAGGGCCTGGCCTACGTGCTCATACAGGAGGACGGCGAGCTGACCGGTCCGGTGTCCAAGAACATCTCCGAGGAGGAGAAGGCCGGGCTGGCCGCCGCCGTGGGCGCGAACCCGGGCGACTGCGTGTTCTTCGCCGCCGGCAAGCCGAAGGAGTCCCGCGCGCTGCTGGGTGCGGCCCGCGTGGAGATCGGCCGTCGCTGCGGGCTGTTCACCGACGCCGGTGACGGCGTGGCCGCGAAGGACGCCGACTGGGCGTTCGTGTGGGTCGTGGACGCGCCGATGTTCGAGCCGGCGGCCGACGCCGTGGCCTCGGGCGACGTCGCCGTGGGCGCGGGCGCCTGGACCGCCGTGCACCACGCGTTCACCTCGCCCAAGCCGGAGTTCGCGGACACCTTCGACACCGACCCGGGCTCGGCCCTGGCCTACGCCTACGACATCGTGTGCAACGGCAACGAGATCGGCGGCGGTTCCATCCGCATCCACCGTCAGGACGTGCAGGAGCGCGTGTTCGAGGTCATGGGCCTGTCCCCGGAGGAGGCGAACGAGAAGTTCGGCTTCCTGCTCGAGGGCTTCAAGTACGGCGCCCCGCCGCACGGCGGCATCGCGTTCGGCTGGGACCGCGTGGTCGCCCTGCTGGCCGGCACCGACTCGATCCGCGAGGTCATCGCGTTCCCGAAGACCGGCGGCGGCTTCGACCCGCTGACGGCCGCACCGGCGCCCATCACCGCCCAGCAGCGCAAGGAGGCCGGCGTCGACGCGCAGCCGGAGCCGAAGCAGGCCGAGGCCGAGCCGGGAGCCTGATCCGGGCCCGCGGCGGGCCCGCCTCAGCCGCGCCGCGGACCGGCCAGCTCGTCCGAGTCCACGATCAGCGTGAACGGCCCGGAGTTGGTGAGGGAGACGTCCATCTTCGCGCCGAACACCCCGCGCTCCACGCGCACGCCGGCGGCCTCGAGCTCGGCCGTGAACCGCTCGTAGAGCGGCTCGGCCTGGTTGCCCTTCGCCGCGCGCGTCCAGGACGGCCGCCGGCCCTTCCGCACGTCGCCGTACAGCGTGAACTGGCTGACGACGAGCGCCGGGGCACCGGCGTCGGTGAGGGACCGCTCGCCGTCGAGCATGCGGAGCCCGGCCACCTTGCGGGCCACCTGGACGGCCTCGGCCTCGGTGTCGTCGACGGTCACGCCGAGCAGGATCACCAGCCCCTCGCCCTCGAAGGAGCCGACGACTTTGCCGTCGACGGTCACGGACGCGGAACGGGCGCGTTGCAGAACGGCTCTCATGCAGCCATTCTGCAACGCGCCCGGAACCGGTCCGCGTCAGCGGATCACTGACGACGGGTCGGATTCACCTCGTACACGGTGGTCGAGCCGGAGACCTCGTTGGCGACGATCAGCAGGGCGGTGCCGGAGGGGGACTCGTCGGCCGGCACGAAGGTCAGGCCCTCGGCGCCCATGTCACCCAGGCCGGCCGTGGCGTCGTCGCCCGCGGCATCCCAGTCACGGTCGTTGACGTAGTCCACGTAGGTGGCGTTCCGCGGGTCGGTGATGTCGAAGACCACCACGCCGCCGATGCGCTCGAGGCCCACGAACGCGTAGGTGCGGCCCTGGATCGTGCCCACCACTACGGACTCGGGCTCGGGGCCCTTGTCATCCGAACGGGAGTCCCCGGACGGGGTCTCGTCGTTGTTCGCGTTGAACGCGTGCTCCGGCAGCTCGCCGGCGGCCACGAGCCGGGCGATCTGCTCCTCGATCATGCCGGCGGAGTCGAACAGGCGGGTGCCGTCCGCGGTGTAGATGGAGAAGGACCGGCCGCCCAGTGTGGTCAGGGAGGAGTGGCACTCGCGCTCAGAGTCGTAGCCGAGGTCGGTGAGCACCTTCAGGCGGCCCAGGGCATCCTTCTTCTGCAGGGCCTTGGCCCCCGGGAACTCGGCGGCGCACAGGTCCAGGTCGCTGACGCGCTCGGAGTCGTTGAAGTCGCCCCACTCCCGCCCGTCACCCTCGTTGGCGGTGACGACCAGGTTCTGACCGCGCCAGCGGTACGTGTCGATGCCGTCGGGCATGGGCAGGCCGTCGACCGGCCAGTGGCCCAGCTCGATGCCGCCGTCCTTGTCCGAGGCGTCCAGCACGCCCTCGGTGGACCAATCGGTGGGCGTCAGCGCCCAGAGGTCCTCCAGCGTGGCGGACTTCAGGTCCACGACGGCGACGGCGTTGGCCTCCTGCACGGACACGTAGGCGGTGCGTCCGGTCGGGTCGACGGTGACGTACTCCGGCTCGAGGTTGCGAGCCACCCGACCGGCGGGCTCGTGACCGGCGGGCACCGCCATATCGGGGCCGGAGACGCGCACGCCGGCGGGCAGGGCGGTGCCGGCGTCGTAGGCACGGAAGTCCACGGTGCGCACCGCGTCCTGGGTCAGGCGGGAGAACTGCCGGGCGTTCTTCGGTACGGAGACCACGGAGATCGTGCCCTCCGGGTCGACGGAGAAGTCGTCGGCCGGTTCGCCCTCGTTGGCGACCACCACGTACGCCCCGTTCGGGGAGAAGGCCAGCGAGTCCGGCAGGGCACCCACCCGCACGCCGCCGAGGTAGCGCAGGGTGGTGGTGTCGAAGAACACGACCCAGCCGTGGTCGGTCTTCTCGGCGGCCTCGACGGCGACGGCCATCACACCGCCGGAGACAGCGACGGAGTTCACCGTGGCGCCCTTGTCCGTGACGGAGCCGTCCGCGGTGCGCAGGCCCTCGGCGGAGAGGGTCCGCTCGGCCACGGGGGCGGCGTCGGCGCCCAGGCGCATGACGTCGACGGCGCCGCGCTGCGCATTCACCACGAACAGGCGGCCGGAGACCGCGTCGAAGGCCGGGATCTCGGCGGCGGACTCGCCGAACACGCCGGTCTCGTGGGTGCCGGCGCGGGTGAGCTCGATGCTCTTGCCGGACGGGTTGGCGGCGATGGCGGCGCGCTGGGCCGTGGCCGAGTGCGGGGCGGGCGCGCTGAGGGAGGCCGGGGCGAGGAAGGCCGTGGACAGGGTCGCGGCGGTGACGGCCGTGGCGAGGCGTGCGAGGCGAGGCATGGATGCTCCAGTCAGGGCAGGGAGGCGGAGGACGGGGTCACCCCATCGCACGGATGTGAACGGTCCGTGACGTCCCGGCCAGCGCGCGGTGTCCCGCGGGTGTCGACGCCCCGGACGCCCCGCGTGCCGTCCGCCGAGGTCAGTCCTCGCTCGGCAGCCCCGCGAGCACCCGCACCGTCGTGAGGTTCCGGGCCGTGCCGCGCACCCCGAGCGCCCGGTCGAGGCGGGCCGGAGTGAGCGGGGAGTCGGCGACCCCCGCGGCGCAGCGCATCCACAGCAGCCGTCCCTCCAGGGCCGTGCGATCCGGCCCCGCGGGTCGGTCGTCCCCGTGGTCGAGCGCGGCCAGGGCGGCGGCCGCCTCGGGTGCGGGGTCGTCCTCGAGCACGGTGAGCTGCGTGCGTTTCGGCTCGCCGCCGGCCCAGGGGAGCGCGTCGTGCAGCTCCAGGGCGCGCCGGAGCGTGCCCACGTCCACGAGGACCACGGGGACGTCGAGGCCGCCCTCCTCACGCGCCCGTCGCGCGAACCCCTGCCGCACGCCCTCCGCGGCTGCGTCGGAGGACGCCCGGAACAGGACGTTGCCGCTGGCCAGGTGGGTGGTGACCGCCTCCCCGCCGGCGGCCTGGGCCCAGCGGATCAGCGTGTCCTTGCCGACACGGTTGCTCCGCCCCACGTTGATCCCGCGCAGCAGCAGGACGTGGGTGTGGTCGGTGCGCGGGGCGGCGGGGCTCATGCGGCCATGATGCCACCCACGCCCCCGCGGGCCGAGGACTACCCTGGACCCGATGGACGACCTCTTCAGCGCCGCCCACAACGGGGCCGACGACGACGGCCCGGCCGGCACCGTGGCCGCCCCGCACCCCGGCGCACCGCTGGCCGTGCGCATGCGCCCGCGCACGCTGGATGACGTGCTGGGCCAGCGGCACCTCATGCGGCCGGGCTCCCCGCTGCGCAAGCTCGCCGAGCCCGATCCGGACTCCGCCGCGGGACCGAGCTCGGTCATCCTCTACGGGCCTCCGGGCATCGGCAAGACGACGCTGGCCCACGTGATCGCCCGCGCCCCCGGGCGCACGTTCACGGAGCTGTCCGCGATCACGGCCGGTGTGAAGGACGTGCGGCAGGTGATGGAGCAGGCCCAGCGCGAACGGGACCTCTACGGGCGCACCACCGTCCTGTTCCTCGATGAGATCCACCGCTTCTCCAAGGCGCAGCAGGACGCGCTGCTGCCGGGCGTCGAGAACCGCTGGGTCGTGCTGGTGGCCGCGACCACGGAGAACCCGTCCTTCTCCGTGATCGCACCCCTGCTCTCCCGGTCGCTGCTGCTCACGCTGCGTCCCCTCACGGACGACGACATCGTCGGGCTGCTGGACCGTGCCGTGACCCAGGAGCGCGGGCTCAACGGCGCCGTGGTGCTCCAGGACGACGCGCGGGACTACCTGGTGCGGATGGCCGGCGGCGACGCGAGGCGGGCGCTCACGGTGCTGGAGGCCGCGGCCGGCGTCGCCCTGGACAAGGCGCGCGAGGCCGGCCGGGCGGGGGAGGGCGCCGTCGCGGTCACGGACGAGGACGCCGCGCAGGCGATGGACCACCACGTCCAGCGCTACGACAAGGACGGCGACCAGCACTACGACGTGATCAGTGCCTTCATCAAGTCCATCCGCGGCTCGGACGTGGACGCGTCGATGCACTACCTCGCCCGGATGCTGGAGGCGGGGGAGGACCCCCGGTTCATCGCCCGGCGGCTGATCATCTCCGCGTCCGAGGACGTGGGCATGGCCGACCCGACCGCGCTGCAGACCGCCGTGGCCGCCGCCCAGGCCGTGCAGCTGATCGGCATGCCGGAGGGACGCATCATCCTGGCGCAGGCCGTGACGCATCTGGCCACCGCGCCGAAGTCCAACGCGAGCTACACCGCCGTGAACGAGGCGATCGCGGACGTGCGGGCCGGCCACACGGGCGCGGTGCCGGCGCACCTGCGGGACGCGCACTACCCCGGCGCGGCGGCCCTCGGCCACGGCCAGGGCTACGTCTACAGCCACGACGAGCCGCACGCCGTCGCCCGTCAGCAGTACGCGCCGGACCCCCTGGTCGGGAGGGACTATTACCGGCCCAAGCCCATCGGACACGAGAAGCGGCTCACCGAGCAGGTGGCCGCGCTGCGCCGGATCATCCGCGGCGACTGAGCGCGCGCCGGGCCCGAGGGCGGACGCCTCGGGCGGCCGCGCGGAATAAAGACCCCGGATCACCGGTTGTCCAGGGATGAGCGGGGCGGTCGACGTCGGCCCGCCGACTCCTCGCCCGCTCGCGCCCCCATGCACCACCGACGCACAGAAGGAACAGAAGGAGCCGCCCCCATGACCCAGTCCACTCCGCAGCAGTCCACCCCCCAGCACACCGCCGCGCAGCAGCCGGCCCCGTACGGCCGCCCCGGCGCCGGCGGCCCCGCCCTCCCGCAGGCCGACTACCGCATCCTGCGCTCCGTCCCGGCCTACGCCGAGGCCCAGGCCCTCGTGGACCAGCTCTCCGACGCCGGGTTCCCCGTGGAGCGCGTGCGCATCGTGGGCACCGGGCTGCGCTCCGTGGAGCAGGTCCTGGGCCGGATGACCACCGGCAAGGCCGCCGTCCGCGGCGGGCTGCAGGGCCTGTGGTTCGGCCTCCTGCTCGGCCTGCTCTTCTCGATCTTCGCCCCCGGCTTCGGGTTCCTCTGGATCCTGCTGATCTCCCTGGGCCTGGGCGCCCTGTGGGGGGCCGTCTTCGGGGCGATCGGCCACGCGGCCACCGGCGGCAGGCGCGACTTCACGTCCCTGCAGACCATGGAGGCCGAGTCGTACGACGTGCTGGTCGAGGCCTCCCACCTGGACCAGGCCGGTCAGCTCCTCGGCGCGGACCCCGGCACCGCGGCCACGCCGCGCGCCTGAGCCCCGGCCCGCCCCGTCGTCGTCGCTCTGGTAAGGTGGACCGGTCTGGCAGGCGCTGCGCCCCGGACGCATCCCCCTCGAACGGTCCACGGGACACCCGCGTGCCCGGTCGAGGGACGCGCAGCGCATCAGTGGATGACGGGCGGCGGCACGCCCCTCAGCTCTCCTCAGGATCGCGGGGAGGCCAGGTTCGAGTCCCCTTGACCCGTGTGCCCCGGCGCGCGGACGAGACCTCGAGACAAACCCGAACCGTGCCGCACGTCAAGGAAAGGCAGGTCCACCATGAGTGGCAACCTTCGCACCCGCCGCACCGTGCGGCACTCCCGCGCCCTGGGCATCGCGCTGACCCCCAAGGCCGAGAAGTACATGGAGCGTCGTCCGTACGGCCCCGGCCAGCACGGCCGTGCCCGCCGCAAGCAGGACTCGGACTACGCGGTGCGCCTCAAGGAGAAGCAGCGTCTGCGCGCCCAGTACAACATCCGCGAGGCCCAGATGCGCCGCTACTTCGAGGAGGCCAAGCGCACCGCCGGCCTGACCGGTGAGAACCTGGTCGAGCTCCTCGAGCAGCGCCTCGACGCCCTCGTGCTGCGTGCCGGCTTCGCCCGCACCATCCAGCAGGCCCGTCAGCTCGTCGTGCACCGCCACATCCTGGTGGACGGCAAGCGCGTGGACGTCCCCTCGTTCCGCGTGAAGGAGGGCCAGATGATCCACGTGCACGAGCGCTCGGAGAAGATGGTCCCCTTCCAGCTGGCCGCCGCCGGCGCCCACCAGCAGGTCCTGCCCGCCACCCCGGGCTACCTGACCGTGGAGATCGACAAGCTGCGCGCCACCCTCACCCGTCGCCCGAAGCGCTCCGAGGTCCCCGTGACCTGCGAGGAGCAGCTCGTGGTCGAGTACTACGCGCGCTGATCCGCCGCGGCCGGGTCCGTCCCGGACGACGGCGCCCCGCGCGTCCCGCAGGCCCGGTCACCTCTCGGAGGTGACCGGGCCTGCGGCGTCCCCCGGGCCCGCCGCCGGGGATCGGCGCCGCGCCCGGTAAGGTGGGGCCGGAATCCCTGCCGTCCGAAGGAGGCCCCCGCCATGCTCCGCTCGCTGCTGCTCGTCGGCGCCGGCGCCGCATCCGGCTGGTTCGCACACCGCGCCCTCGGCGACCGTGCCCACCCGGCCACCGACGCGACCGACGCGCCGACGTCTGACCCTGGCTCCGCGGGGGGGCGCGCGGGGTTCTCCGCCCGCCTGGACCCGGAGCGTCTGGCCCGCCAGGCCGGTGAGGCCGCCGCCGACGCCGCGGCGGCCGCCCTGCAGGACGGTGCCCGGCGCCTGGCCGAGCGCGTCCGCGCCGAGGCCCCCTGGGCCGCGCCCTACCTGCCCCACACGGGGCCGATCATCTCCGGGGAGACCGTGGAGCCGCCGTCGCACGGCGCCGCCCGCCCCCAGACCACCACCACGCAGAAGGACACCCCCGCATGAAGTCCCAGGAGATCGCCCGCCGCTGGACCGCCTTCTTTGAGTCCAGGGGGCACCGCGTGGTGCCGTCGGCGTCGCTCGTCTCGCCGGATCCGTCGCTGCTGTTCACGGTGGCCGGCATGGTCCCGTTCATCCCGTACTTCCTGGGGGAGCAGACCCCGCCGAGCCCGCGCGTCGTCTCGGTGCAGAAGTGCATCCGCACCGCGGACATCGAGGAGGTCGGCAAGACCGTCCGCCACGGCACCTTCTTCCAGATGTGCGGCAACTTCTCCTTCGGCGACTACTTCAAGGAGACGGCCATCCCGATGGCCTGGGAGCTGCTGACGTCCTCGGTCGAGGACGGCGGCTTCGGCCTGGACCCCGAGCGCCTCTGGGTCACCGTGTACCGCGAGGACGACGAGGCCGAGCGCATCTGGCGCGAGGACGTGGGCGTCCGTCCCGAGCGCATCCAGCGCATGGGCAAGGACGACAACTACTGGAACACCGGCCAGCCCGGCCCGGGCGGCCCCTGCTCGGAGATCTTCTACGACCGCGGCCCCGCGTACGGCGTCGACGGCGGCCCGGCCGCGGACGACACCCGCTACATCGAGATCTGGAACCTCGTGTTCATGCAGTACCGCCTCTCCGCGGTGCGCTCGAAGGACGACTTCGACATCGCCGGCGAGCTCGAGCACAAGAACATCGACACCGGTCTCGGCCTCGAGCGGCTCGCCATGATCCTCCAGGGTGTGGAGAACATGTACGAGACGGACCAGGTCCGCCCCGTGCTCGACCGCGCCGCGCAGCTGGCCGGCCGCTCCTACACCTCCACCGAGGACCCGGCCGACCCGCACTACGACGACGACGTCCGCCTGCGCATGGTGGCCGACCACGTGCGCTCGGCCCTGATGCTGATCAGCGACGGCGTGCGCCCCGGCAACGAGGGCCGCGGCTACGTGCTGCGCCGCCTCATCCGCCGCGTCGTCCGCGCCCTGCGCCTGATGGGCGTCACCGAGCCCGTTTTCCCTGAGCTGCTGCCGGTCTCCCGGGACGCGATGAAGGGCACCTACCCGGTGGTCGCGGACGAGTTCGAGCGCATCTCCCGGATCGCCTACGCCGAGGAGAAGGCGTTCCTGCGGACCATCGCCGCGGGCACGGCCCGCCTCGACGCCGCGGTGGGCCAGGCCCGCTCGGCGGGCGGCGGCATCGCGGGCCCGGACGCGTTCGAGCTGCACGACACCTACGGCTTCCCGATCGAGCTGACGCTGGAGATCGCGGAGGAGGCCGGCGTCGCCGTGGACGAGGCCGGGTTCCGCGCCCTCATGGCCGAGCAGCGCGACCGCGCCCGCGCGGACGCCAAGGCCAAGAAGGCCGGCCACACGGACACCGCCGTGTACCAGCGCCTGCGCGCCGAGGGCCAGACCCACTTCACCGGCTACACCGAGCACACCACCGAGTCCGTGGTGCGCGGCCTGCTGCAGAACGGCGAGGAGGTCGCGTCCGCCGGCGCCGGCACGGAGCTCGAGCTCGTCCTGGACGCCACGCCGTTCTACGCGGAGTCCGGCGGCCAGGCCGCGGACACCGGCCTGATCACCGGCGACGGCTTCCGCCTCGAGGTGCTCGACGTGCAGGCCCCCGTGAAGGGGCTGTCCGTGCACAGGGTCAAGGTCCTCGACGGCGAGGTCGCCGCCGGCGCGCAGGCCCTCGGCGCGATCGACCTGCAGCGCCGCCTCGACGGCGAGAAGGCCCACTCCGGCACCCACCTGGTGCACGCCGCACTGCACCAGATCCTCGGCCCCGAGGCCACCCAGTCCGGCTCCTTCAACAAGGAGGGCTACCTGCGCTTCGACTTCCGCTGGGCCGAGGCGCTCTCGGCCGGGGCCCGCTCCGAGGTCGAGGACGTGGTGAACATCGCCATCCGCGACGACCACGCCGTGCTCACCCAGGAGATGAGCCTCGAGGAGGCGCGCGCACTCGGCGCGATGAGCCTGTTCGGCGAGAAGTACGGCGACCGGGTGCGCGTCGTGGAGATCGACGGCGCCTGGTCCCGCGAGCTGTGCGGCGGCACCCACGTGGGCCGCACCGCGCAGATCGGCTCGCTGACCCTGCTCGGCGAGCAGTCCGTGGGCTCGGGCAACCGCCGCGTCGAGGCGCTCGTCGGCCTGGACTCGTTCCGCCACCTCGCCGCGGAGCGCACCCTCGTCTCCGAGCTCTCGGAGATGTTCAAGGCCCCGGCCGAGGAGCTCAAGGACCGCATCGGCGCCACCCTGGACCGGCTCAAGGCGGCCGAGAAGCAGGTCGCGGAGCTGCGGGCCCAGGCGCTGCAGGCCCAGGCCGGGCAGCTCGCCGGGCAGGCCCAGGACGTCACGACGTCCGCCGGGACGTCGGTGCGGGTGCTGGCGCACCACGTCGGCGACGTGGCCGGGGACCAGCTGCGTTCCCTCGTGCTGGACCTGCGCGCCCGGATCGAGTCGGCCGGCGGCAACGCGGCGGGCACGCCCGTGCTCGTGGCCCTCACGGCCGAGGCCAAGGGCCGGCCCCTCGTGGTCGTGGCGACCAACGAGGCCGCCCGCGCGGCCGGCCTCAAGGCGGGCGCCATGGTCAAGACCGCCACCGGCGTGCTCGGCGGCGGGGGCGGAGGCAAGGACGACGTCGCCCAGGGCGGCGGCCAGGACGTCACGCGCGTCGGGGACGCGCTCGAGGCCGTCGTCGCCGCGGTGCGCGCGGCCTGAGGCGGACGTGAGCGCAGGTCAGGACGGGGCCGCCGTGGCGAGCGACGCCGTGCGCCGGGGGCGCACCCTCGGCGTCGACGTCGGACGTGCCCGCGTGGGCGTCGCGTCGGCCGACCCCGACGGCCTGATCGCCACCCCCGTGGCCACCCTGCGGCGGGATGCGCGTCGACGTCGTGACGTGGACGAGCTCGTCGCCCACGCACGCGAGCTCGACGTCGTCGCCGTGTACGTCGGCCTGCCGGTGAATCTGCGGGGCGAGCACACGCCGTCCACGCAGGACGCCCTCGACTACGCGGACGCCGTCGCCGCCGCCCTGGTCGAGGCGGGCCACCCCGTGCCGGTCCGGCTCGTCGACGAGCGGCTCAGCACGGTCTCCGCGCAGGCCGGACTGCGGGCCGCGGGCCGGTCCGTCAAGTACAGCCGCGGCGTGATCGACCAGGCGGCCGCCGTCGCGATCCTGCAGGCCGCCGTGGACGAGCAGCGCCGCACCGGCCGCTGGGCCGGCCAGGACCGGGAGCAGATCCGGTGACCGGCGACCACCGGCACGCGCGGCGTGAGGACCACTGGGACGATCTGCTCGGCGACGAGGCCGACGTCCACGACGACCTCGACGTGTTCGGCTTCGCCCACGGCGAGGCGGACGAGGCCGATCTCGGCGTCCCGTCCCAGCCGGTCGACGCGGCCGGCCCATGCCGGCCCCGCACGTTCCTGCGTCGCCGGGGCTCCGGGTCCCACCCGGCCCCGCGGGTCGATCGCGGCGCCGGCCGGCGGCGGACCGCGCTGGTGCTGGGCACGGTGCTCGTGGCGTTCGCCGTCGTGGTCGGGCTGATCGTGCGCGGGTTCCTGGGCGGCCCCGACCACACGGCCGTCGAGGGCGACGAGGTGACGTTCTCGGTGGAGCCGGGCGAGGACCTGGGCTCCGTGGCGGCCCGCCTGGACCGGGCCGGCATCGTGGCCTCCGCCCGTGCGTTCGAGCGCGCCGCCAGGGACACGGGCAGCGGTCTCGTGCGCTCGGGGGACTTCGTGCTGCGCGAGCGGATGCCCGCGGCCGAGGCCCTCGCGGTGCTCCAGGGCGCCGCGGACGGGGCCGTGCACTACGTGCTCGTGGAGCGCGGCCGGCGACTCACCGAGGTGCTGGACGCCGTCGCCGAGGCCACGGGGCTGCCCCGTGAGGAGCTCGAGGCCGCCGCCCACGACCCGACCCGCTACGGCGTCCCCGGGGAGGCGGGCACGCTCGAGGGCTGGCTCGACGCGGGGGAGTACCGCCTCCCCGTCGACGCCACCGCCGAGCAGGTGCTCGACTCCCTGATCCGGCCCACCCTCGCCGAGCTCGACGCCCTCGACGTCCGCGACCCGGCCGAGCAGCAGCGCCTGCTCACGATCGCCTCCATCCTCGAGGCGGAGGCCCTGCCCCAGGACTACCGGCAGGTCGCCGGCGCCATCGAGAACCGCCTCGCCCCGGACAACACCGAGACGCGCGGGCTCCTGCAGATCGACGCCACCGTCACGTACGGCCTCGGCGTGCGCAGCCTCAGCTTCACCTCGGGCCAGCGCCAGGACGCGTCGAACCCCTACAACACGTACGTGCACCCGGGCCTGCCGCCGGGTCCGATCGGCATGCCCTCCGACGCGGCCGTCGAGGCCGCCCTCGACCCGGCCGAGACGGACGCCTACTACTGGGTGACCACGGACATCGGCACCGGCCACACCGAGTTCTCCCGCACCTATGAGGAGCACCAGCAGCACGTGCGCACCCTGCAGCGCTACTGCGCCTCCAATCCGGGGGTGTGCTGATGCGCCCCACGCTGCGCGCGGCGGTCCTGGGCCGGCCGATCGCCCACTCGCTCTCCCCGGTGCTGCACGCGGCCGGCTACCGGGTCCTGGGCCTCGACGTCGACTACGGCCGCCGAGACCTGGGCGAGGACGAGGTGCTCGCCTTCGCGGCCGAGCACCTCGGCGCCCCGGGCACGGCCGACGGCGGCGCGGCCGCGGCCCGCGGGCAGGACTGGCTCGGCTGCTCCGTCACCATGCCGCTGAAGCGGGCGGTCGTCGCCGCCGCCGGGCACGTCAGCGACCGCGTCCGCCTCCTGGGCACCGCGAACACCCTCGTGCGCGACCACCCCTCCGCGCCCGGGGTCGTCCACGCCGAGAACACGGACGTGGACGGCATCCTCGGCGCCCTCGCCGCGGCCGGCCTCGACCGTGCCGCCCGGGGCGGGACCGTCGGCGTCCTCGGGAACGGGGGGACCGCGACGGCGGCCGTCCTCGCCGCCGCCACGCTCGGCGCGGACGCGGTGCTCTTCGGCGTCCGCGACCCCGCCCGCGCCGCCGAGGTGACGGCCCTGGCCGACGCGCTCGGGCTGCGCTGGGCGACCCTGACCCAGGCGGATCTGCTCCGGCGGGCGCCGGGGCTGCGTGCCGTCGTCGCCACCCTGCCGCCGCGCGCCGCGGACGCCCTGGCCGCACACGTGCCGGCCGGCGCCGCCCTGCCGCCCCTGCTGGACGCGGCCTACGACCCGTGGCCCTCCGTGCTGGCGTCCGCCTGGTCCCGGGAGGGCGGTCCGGTGGCGTCCGGGCTGTCCATGCTGCTGCACCAGGGCATCGAGCAGGTCCGGCTGTTCACGGCCCGGCCCCGCGCCGCGGCCGGGATGCCCGAGCCGGACTGGGCGGCGGTGACGCGCGCCGCGGCGGACGCCCTGGGACCGGCCGCCGGCTGAGCGTCGAACGCCGGATCCGGTGCGTCCCGTCCGGTCACACGTGACGGCGCGGCGCCCCGTGCGTGAGAGACTGCACGCCATGGTGCGCTGGTTGACAGCGGGGGAGTCTCACGGCCCCGCGCTCACAGGAATCGTAGAGGGACTGCCGGCCGGGATCCCGGTCACGACGCAGGACGTGCAGGACGCGCTCGCGCGCCGCCGCCTGGGGTACGGGCGCGGCGCGCGCATGAAGTTCGAGCAGGACGCGGTGACGATCCTCGGCGGCGTCCGCCACGGCCGCACCCTCGGCTCGCCTGTGGCGATCCAGGTGGGCAACACGGAATGGCCCAAGTGGGAGAAGGTGATGGCCGCCGATCCCGTCCCCGCGGAGGAGCTCGACGGTCTGGCCCGCAACGCGGCGCTCACCCGCCCGCGGCCCGGCCACGCCGACCTGACCGGCATGCAGAAGTACGGCTTCGACGAGGCCCGCCCCCTCCTCGAGCGCGCCTCCGCCCGTGAGACCGCCGCCCGTGTGGCCCTGGGCACCGTCGCCCGCGCCTTCCTCGGCGAGCTCGGCGTGCGGATCGTCTCCCACACCGTGGCCTTCGGGGAGGCCGCCCTGCCGGAGGGCCACCCGTTCCCCGTCCCCGAGGACGAGGCCCGCCTCGACGCCGACCCGGTCCGCTGCCTCGACCCGCAGACCTCCGCGGCGATGGTCGCCGAGGTCGACGACGCCCACCGCGCCGGGGAGACCCTCGGCGGCGTCGTGGAGGTGCTGGCGTACGGCGTGCCGATCGGCCTGGGCTCCCACGTCCACTGGGACCGCCGCCTCGACGCGCGGCTGGCGGGGGCGCTCATGGGCATCCAGGCGATCAAGGGCGTGCAGGTCGGCGACGGGTTCGCCACGGCCGCCCGACGCGGCACCGCCGCCCACGACGGGATCGCCCGCGGCGCGGACGGCCGCCCCCGGCGCACGACCGACCGGGCCGGCGGCATCGAGGCCGGCATGTCGACGGGC
Source organism: Micrococcus sp. TCR-5 (assembly GCF_052220525.1). NCBI lineage: Bacteria > Bacillati > Actinomycetota > Actinomycetes > Micrococcales > Micrococcaceae > Micrococcus > Micrococcus sp. TCR-5. The sequence goes on along the minus strand of NZ_JBQPDO010000004.1, from coordinate 109,914 downwards.
GAGCTGCTGCGCGTGAGCGCCGCGATGAAGCCGATCGCCACGGTGCCGCGCGCACTGCCCACGGTCGACGTCGCCACGGGCGCGGAGACCACGGCCCACCATCAGCGCTCCGACGTGGCGGCCGTGCCCGCCGCGGGCATCGTCGCCGAGGCCATGGTCGCCCTCGTCCTGGCCGACGCGATGCTCGAGAAGTTCGGCGGCGACTCCGTGGCCGAGACGCGCCGCAACCTCGAAGCGTTCCAGGCCGCGGTCCCCGCCCTGCCGGAGCCGGGCGCCGACGTCGTGGCGGACGGCCCGATGGGCGACCCCCTGCCGTGACCGACACCCCCGGGACCGCGCCGGCCCCGGGACCGGACCCGAGCACGCGTCCCGTCCCCGGGCCCGTCACCGTGTGCCCGTGGGAGGGCATGATCGGTGCCCTCGAGGCGCGCCTGACGGCCGCGGCCACGGTGGCCGCCGCGGCCGACGAGGACCCGGCCGCGCGCCCGGCCCGCCGGATCGTCCTCGTCGGCCCGATGGGGGCCGGGAAGACGACGGTCGGCCGGGCCCTGGCCGCCGTGACCGGGCTGCCCTTCGTGGACTCCGACGAGCTGTTCACCCAGGTGCACGGCCCGATCCCGGAGTTCTTCGCCGAGCACGGCGAGGCCGCGTTCCGGGCGGAGGAGGCGCGCGTCATCGGCCATGTGCTCGGCCGACCCGCCCCGTGCGTCCTCTCGTGCGGCGGCGGCGCCGTCCTGCATCCGGGCACCCGCCGCGCGCTGGCCGGGCCGGACTCCGACGTCGTCTACCTCGCGGTCGGAGAGGAGGAGGCGCTGCGCCGCGTGGGCGGCGGCGCGGGCCGCCCCGTCCTGGCCGGAGACCCCGCCGGGACCTGGCGGCGCATCCTCGCCGAACGCGAGGGGCTGTACCGCGAGGTCGCCGACCTCGTGCTCGACACCACAGGCCTGACGGCCGCCGAGGCGGCCTGGCGTATCGTGGGGGACGCCCACCGCCCCCGAAGGAGTGAGTCACACCCATGACCGACCGTGAGCCGGACATCACCGAGCAGGAGACCCCGGGGGCGGCGCCCGCGGCCGCTCCGGCCGCACCCGAGGACGTGACGGTCATCCCCGTGGCCGGCGGCCACGAGGCGGCCGTGCACGGCGGCTACGACGTGGTGGTGGGCCGGGGCCTGCTCGCGCGCCTGCCGGACATGCTCGGCCCGACCGTCCGACGCGTGCTGGTCATCCATCCGCGCGCCCTCCGGGCCACCGGCGACGTCGTCAAGAACGACCTCGAGGCCGTGGGCCTGACCGCACTGACCGCCGAGATCCCGGACGCCGAGGAGGGCAAGCACCTGCAGGTGGCCGGGTTCTGCTGGCAGGTGCTCGGCCAGAACGACTTCACCCGGTCGGACGCGATCGTCTCCGTGGGCGGCGGCGCCGTGTCCGACCTGGCCGGCTTCGTGGCGGCCACGTGGCTGCGCGGCGTCCGCGTCGTGCACATGCCCACCACCCTGCTGGGCATGGTGGACGCGGCGGTGGGCGGCAAGACCGGCATCAACACCGCCGAGGGCAAGAACCTGGTGGGGGCGTTCCACAATCCGGCCGGCGTGCTGGCGGACCTGGACACGCTGCTCACCCTGCCGGCCAACGAGCTGATCTCCGGCCTGGCCGAGGTCGTGAAGTGCGGCTTCATCGCCGACCCCGCGATCCTCGACCTCATCGAGGAGGACCCGGCCCAGGCCCAGAACCCGCACTCCGCGCGGCTGCGCGAGCTGATCGAGCGTTCGATCCGGGTCAAGGCGGACGTCGTCTCCCGCGACCCCCGCGAGTCGGGCGCCCGCGAGGCGCTGAACTACGGCCACACGATGGGGCACGCGATCGAGCTCGCCGAGCGCTACCAGTGGCGCCACGGCGCCGCGGTGTCCGTGGGGCTGGTCTTCGCGGCCGAGCTGGCCCGCTCCCTCGGCCGGCTCGACGACGCCACCGCGGACCGCCACTGGTCGGTGCTGACGGCCCTGGGCCTGCCCGTCTCCTACCGCGGGGACCGGTGGCAGACCCTGCTCGAGGGCATCCGCCGGGACAAGAAGAACCGCGGCGACCAGCTGCGCTTCGTCCTGCTGGACGGGCTCGCGCAGCCCACCACCGTGGACATCCCGGACGCGTCCCTGCTCTTCGCGGCGTACCAGGAGATCGCAGAGTGAGCCGCCGCTGACCCCGGCCCCGCGCGGGGCCTCCCGTAGACTGGCCCGCGCACATCCAAGACCCCACCCACTGCAGGCGGACCCGTGACGGTCCGCGAGACCGATCGGGAGCACACACACGTGGCAACGAGCAACGACATCAAGAACGGCGCCGTCCTGAAGCTGGAGGGCCAGCTCTGGAACGTCACCGAGTTCCAGCACGTCAAGCCGGGCAAGGGCGGCGCGTTCGTCCGCACCAAGATGAAGAACATCACCACGGGCAAGGTCGTGGACAAGACCTTCAACGCCGGCGCCAAGGTCGAGTTCGCCACCGTGGACCGCTCCGACTACCAGTACCTCTACCAGGACGGCGCGGACTACGTGTTCATGGACGTCAAGGACTACGACCAGATCACCGTGCCCGGGGCCGTGGTCGGCGACGCCGCGAAGTACATGCTCGAGAACACCCAGGTGGTCATCGCCCTGCACGAGGGCACGCCGCTGTACCTCGAGATGCCGGCGTCCGTGGTCCTGGAGATCACCTACACCGAGCCGGGCCTGCAGGGGGACCGCTCGTCCGCCGGCACCAAGCCCGCCACCGTGGAGACCGGCGCCGAGATCCAGGTGCCGCTCTTCGTCGAGCAGGGCACCCGCGTCAAGGTCGACACCCGCACCGGCGACTACCTCGGCCGCGTCAATGACTGAGCGGGCCTCCGCCGGCTCCGCTGCCAAGCGGGGGACCACGGCGCGCAGCCGCTCCCGGCAGCGTGCGGTGGAGATCCTGTTCGAGGCCGAGCAGCGGGGCTCCAGCGCGCTGGAGGGCATCCGCACCCGCCGCGAGAGCACCGATCTGCAGGTGAACGCCTACACCCAGCGGCTCGTGGAAGGCGTCATCGCGGACCAGGAGCGGCTCGACGAGGCCCTGAGCTCCTACTCCCGCGGCTGGTCCCTGGACCGCATGCCCGCCGTCGACCGGGCGATCCTGCGCGTGGGGGCCTGGGAGCTGCTGTTCCAGGACGACGTGCCGGACGCCGTCGCCATCTCCGAGGCCGTCGCCCTGGCCGCCCAGCTGTCCACGGACGACTCGCCCGAGTTCGTCAACGGTCTGCTCGGCCGCCTGCAGCAGGTCAAGCCGACGCTGCTCGCCTGAGCCGCCGAGAGCTCCGTCACGAGGCCCGTCCCGCACCGCGTCATCCGCGCCGTGGGGCGGGCCTCGCTGGTAGAGTCGGCGACGTCCCGCGCGGGGGCCCACCGGCGCCCGGGACGAACCACGCATCCTTTAAGAGCCGTCCTGTGAGGCGGGGAAGGAGGCGCCGGCATGGGAACTGACCCCGCCGCACCTCGTGCTGCCCGGACCGTGCTGTCCACGTCCGAGATCGACCGGGCGCTGACCCGGATCGCCCACGAGATCCTCGAGTCCAACAAGGGCGCCGAGGGTCTCGTCCTGATGGGGATCCCGCGCCGCGGGGCCCCCCTGGCCCGGCGGCTCGGCGCCCTGCTGGCCCGCATCGAGCCGGCCTTCGACCCCACCGCCGCCGTCGGTGAGGTGGACGTGACGCTCTACCGGGACGACCTCCGCCGCGGCACGGCCCGCACCCCGATGCCCACCCGCCTGCCCGAGGTCCCCCTCGACGGCGCCGTCGTCGTGCTCGTGGACGACGTCCTCTTCTCCGGCCGCACCGTCCGGGCCGCCCTCGACGCGATCGCCGACCTGGGCCGCCCCGCCGCCGTGCGCCTGGCCGTCCTCGTGGACCGCGGGCACCGCGAGCTGCCCGTCCGGGCCGACTTCGTGGGCAAGAACCTGCCGACCTCCACCGCCGAGCGCGTCCAGGTCCGGCTCATGGAGGTCGACGGCCCCGAGGGCACCGGCGAGGTCACTGAGGACGCCGTGAGCATCGTCGACCGTGTCGCGACCCGGGAGGGTTGAGCCGTGCGCCACCTGCTGTCCACCGCCGACCTCTCCCGCGCCGACGCCCTCGCCGTCCTCGACACCGCCGAGGAGATGGCCGCCGTCAACCAGCGCGAGGTCAAGAAGCTGCCCGCCCTGCGCGGCCGCACCGTGGTGAACCTCTTCCTCGAGGACTCCACCCGCACCCGCATCTCCTTCGAGGCCGCCGCCAAGCGGCTCTCCGCGGACGTGATCAACTTCTCCGCGAAGGGGTCGTCCGTCTCCAAGGGGGAGTCGCTCAAGGACACCGTCCAGACGCTCGAGGCCATCGGCGCGGACGCCATCGTGATGCGCCACTGGTCCTCGGGCGCGGCCCGCCAGCTGGCCGACTCCGGCTGGGTGCGCTCCGCCGTCGTGAACGCCGGCGACGGCACCCACGAGCACCCCACCCAGGCCCTCCTGGACGCCTTCACCCTGCGCCGGCGCCTCGCCGCGGCGACGGGAGAGGACCTGGTCGGCCGGGACCTGACCGGCATGCGCGTGGTGATCGTGGGGGACATCCTGCACTCGCGCGTGGCCCGGTCCAACGTGTGGCTGCTCAGCACGCTGGGCGCACAGGTCACCCTGGCCGCCCCGCCCACCCTGCTGCCCGTGGGCGTGGCCGCGTGGCCGTGCCAGGTCACCTACTCGCTGGACGAGGCCCTCGACGCCGGCCCCGACGCCGTCATGATGCTCCGCGTCCAGGCCGAGCGAATGGGCGGCGCCTTCTTCCCGTCCGCAGGGGAGTACACCCGGACCTGGGGGCTGACCGATGACCGCTTCGCCCGCCTCACCGCCGGCCGGGGCGCCCTGCTCGACGAGCCCGTGGTCATGCACCCCGGCCCGATGAACCGCGGCCTGGAGATCAGCCCGGCGGCGGCGGACTCGCCCCGCAACACCGCCCTCGAGCAGGTCGCCAACGGCGTGTCCGTCCGCATGGCGGTCCTGCACCTCGTCCTCAACCACGACCAGGAGGTCCGCCCGTGAGCGCCCCCAGCCCCGCCCCCCTGCTGCTGCGCAGCGCGCGCCTGACCACGGGCGAGACCGCCGACGTGCTCGTCGCCGAGGGCCGGATCGCCGCCCTCGGCCCGGACGCCGCGACCCACGCCGCCGGCCTCGACCCGGCCCCCGAGGAGGTCGACTGCGCCGGCCTGGTGCTGCTGCCCGGGCTCGTCGACCTGCACACCCATCTGCGCCAGCCCGGCAAGGAGGACGCGGAGACGGTCGAGACCGGCACCCGCGCCGCCGCGATGGGCGGCTTCACCTCGGTCCACGCGATGGCCAACTCGACGCCGACGGCCGACACCGCCGGCGTGGTGGAGCAGGTGTGGCGGCTGGGCCGGGACGCGGGCTGGTGCGATGTGCACCCCGTGGGCGCGGTGACCGTGGGCCTGGCCGGCGAGGCCCTGGCCGACCTCGGCGCGATGGCCGACTCGCAGGCCCGCGTGCGGATGTTCTCCGACGACGGCATGTGCGTCCACGACGCCGTGCTGATGCGCCGGGCCCTCGAGTACGTGAAGTCCTTCGGCGGCTTCGTGGCCCAGCACGCGCAGGAGCCCAACCTCACCGCCGGCGCCCAGATGAACGAGTCCGAGCTCTCCGGCGTCCTCGGCCTGGCCGGCTGGCCCGCCGTGGCGGAAGAGGCCGTCATCGCCCGTGACGTGCTGCTGGCCCAGCACGTGGACTCCCGCCTGCACGTGTGCCACGTCTCCACGGCCGGCTCCGTCGAGCTGATCCGCTGGGCCAAGGCCCAGGGCGTGGCCGTGACCGCCGAGGTCACCCCGCACCACCTGCTGCTCACCGAGGAGCTCGTCCGATCCTACGACCCCGTGTTCAAGGTCAACCCGCCGCTGCGCCGCGAGTCCGACGTCCTGGCCCTGCGCGCCGGCCTGGCCGACGGCACCATCGACACCGTGGGCACCGACCACGCCCCGCACACCGCCGAGACCAAGCAGTGCGAGTGGACGGTCGCGGCGATGGGCATGACGGGCCTCGAGACCGCCCTGTCCGTGGTGCAGCAGGCGATGGTGGACACCGGCCTGATGGACTGGGCCGGCGTCGCCCGCGTGATGTCCACGGCGCCGGCCCGGATCGCCGGCCTGAGCGACCAGGGCCAGGCCGACGAGCGCGGCGTCCCGCGCGTCGGCGCCGTGGCCAACCTCGTGCTCGTGGACCCGCAGGCCCGCCGCACCGTGGACCCCGAGCAGCACCTGACCAAGTCCCGCAACAGCCCGTACCGGGGCATGGACCTGCCGGGCGCGGTACGCCACACGGTCTATCGCGGCGCCCGCGTCGTCGCCGACGGCGCCCCCGCCCGGCCGTACCGCCACCCGGCCCTGACGGAGACGGGGGAGCGCGCGTGAGCATCACCCCCCTGGCCGCCGCCCTGGCGGCCCGACCCGTCCCGCCGCGGACCCCGACGAAGGACTACGCGGACGTGTGGCTGCCGGTGACCCTGGGCACCCTGGCCGTCGTCCTCGTGCTGCTCGGCCTGCTGGCCCTCGGGTGGCGGGCCCGCCGCCGGGCGCAGGCCGGGATCCCGGCCCCGGCCCCCGTGCCGACGGCCCTCTACGACGCCGAGCCGACGCTGTCCGCGGAGGGCATGCACGTGGGCACGGTGCGCGGCGAGGACCGGCTGGACCGCGTGGCGGTGCACGGCCTGGGCCTGCGCTCGCGCGCGGTCCTCGAGGTCCACGACGCCGGCGCCCACCGCGGCCTGCTCGTGCTCCGCCCCGGGGCCGCCAACCTGTTCATCCCCGCGGACGACCTCGTCGAGGCCGGCCTGTCCGCGGGGATCGCCGGCAAGTTCGTCGAGCCGGGCGGGCTCGTCGCCTGGGGCTGGTGCCTCGGCGACGTCGAACTCACCTCCGCCTTCCGCCCCGACCGCCCCGAGGACCGCGACCGGCTCCTCGCCGCCCTGCAGACCATCATCGACCCCGCCCCGGCCGACCCGGCCGGCCGCGCAGGAGAAGGAGACCCCCGATGAGCACCCCCACCGACGACCTGGCCCTGCTCGTCCTCGAGGACGGCACCGTCCACCGCGGCCGGGCCTACGGCGCCCGCGGCCGCACCCTGGGCGAGGCCGTGTTCACCACGGGCATGACCGGCTACCAGGAGACCCTCACCGACCCGTCCTACGCGGGGCAGATCATCGTGCAGACCTCCCCGCACATCGGCAACACCGGGGTCAACGACGCCGACCGGGAGTCGCGGGCGATCTTCGCCGCCGGCTACGTGGTCCGCGACGCGGCCCGGCGTCCGTCCAACTGGCGCGCCGAGCGCACCCTCGACGAGGAGCTCGAGGCGTTCGGCGTCGTCGGGATCCGCGAGGTCGACACCCGTGCCGTCACCCGCCGCCTGCGCACCGAGGGCTCGATGCGCGCCGGCGTGTTCTCCGGCGAGCACGCCGCCCGCCCCGAGGCCGAGCTGCTGGCGGAGGTGCGCGCCCAGCCGTCGATGGCCGGCGCCCGCCTCGCGGAGTCCGTCACCACGGAGGAGCCGTACGTCATCGAGCCGGCCGAGCACGGCTGGGAGGGCGAGCCGATCGCCGAGATCGCCGCCCTCGACCTCGGCATCAAGGCCGCCACGCCGCGGCACCTGGCCTCCCGCGGCATCCGCGTGCACGTGCTGCCCGCGGCCACGGACCTGGCCGGCATCCGCGCCGTGGACCCGGACGGCGTCTTCCTGTCCAACGGCCCCGGCGACCCGGCCACGGCAGACGCCCAGGTGGAGCTGCTGCGCGAGGTCCTCGACGCCGGCCTGCCGTTCTTCGGCATCTGCTTCGGCAACCAGATCTTCGGCCGCGCGCTCGGCTTCGACACCTACAAGCTGAAGTTCGGCCACCGCGGCCCGAACCAGCCGGTGCTGGTCAAGGCCACGGGCCGCGTGGCCATCACCTCCCAGAACCACGGCTTCGCCGTGGACGCCCCCCTCGGCGAGCCGATCGAGGCGCCGGAGTCGCGCTTCGGCCGCGTCGAGGTCTCCCACTGGTCCCTGAACGACCAGGTCGTCGAGGGCCTGCGCCTGCTCGACCGGCCCGCCTTCTCCGTGCAGTTCCACCCGGAGTCCGCGGCCGGCCCCAACGACACCCTCGACCTGTTCGACCGCTTCGTGCAGCTGCTCACCGAGCACCGCACCGCCACCACCCCCGCCACCGAAGGAGCCTGATCCATGCCCAAGCGCACCGACCTGAAGTCCGTCCTGGTCATCGGCTCCGGCCCCATCGTGATCGGCCAGGCCGCCGAGTTCGACTACTCCGGCACCCAGGCCATCCGCGTCCTCAAGGAGGAGGGCGTCCGCGTCGTCCTCGTCAACTCCAACCCGGCCACGATCATGACCGACCCGGAGCTGGCCGACGCCACCTACGTCGAGCCCATCACCCCGGCCGTGGTCGCCAAGATCATCGAGAAGGAGCGCCCGGACGCCCTGCTGCCCACCCTGGGCGGCCAGACGGCGCTGAACACCGCCATCGCCCTCGACAAGGACGGGGTGCTCGAGCGCTTCGGCGTCGAGCTGATCGGCGCGAACATCGAGGCCATCGAGCTCGGCGAGAACCGCGAGCTGTTCAAGGGCGTCGTGGAGCGTGCCGGCGGCGAATCCGCCCGGTCCCACATCGTGCACACGATGGAGGAGGCCCTGGCCGCCGTCGAGGACCTGAAGTACCCCGTGGTGGTGCGCCCCTCGTTCACGATGGGCGGCCTCGGCTCCGGCATGGCCTACGACGAGGCCGACCTGTACCGCATCTGCGGCGCCGGCCTGCAGTACAGCCCGACCTCCGAGGTCCTGCTCGAGGAGTCCATCCTCGGCTGGAAGGAGTACGAGCTGGAGATGATGCGGGACAAGAACGACAACGTCGTCGTCGTCTGCTCCATCGAGAACGTGGACCCCGTGGGCGTGCACACCGGCGACTCCATCACCGTGGCCCCGGCCATGACGCTGACGGACCGCGAGTACCAGAAGCTGCGGGACATCTCGATCAACGTCATCCGCGAGGTCGGCGTGGACACCGGCGGCTGCAACATCCAGTTCGCGGTGAACCCCGTGGACGGGCGCGTCGTCGTCATCGAGATGAACCCGCGCGTCTCCCGCTCCTCGGCGCTGGCCTCGAAGGCCACCGGCTTCGCGATCGCCAAGATCGCCACCAAGCTGGCCCTGGGCTACACGATGGACGAGATCCCCAACGACATCACCCAGAAGACCCCGGCGTCCTTCGAGCCGGTCCTGGACTACGTGGTCGTGAAGGTCCCGCGCTTCGCGTTCGAGAAGTTCCCGGCGGCGGATCCCACGCTGACCACCACCATGAAGTCGGTCGGCGAGGCCATGGCCATCGGCCGCAACTTCACGGAGGCCCTGCAGAAGGCCCTGCGCTCGCTCGAGCAGAAGGGCTCGGAGCTCGCGTTCCCGCAGGACGCCGACCCGCAGGCCCTGCTCGCGGCGGCGAGCACGGCCACCACCGACCGGCTCTCCCAGACCCAGCAGGCGCTCTACGCCGGCGCCACGATCGAGGAGGCCTTCGAGGCCACCGCGATCGACCCGTGGTTCCTGGACCAGTTCGTGCTCATCAACGAGGTCGCGGACGAGATCCGCGACGCCGAGGTCCTCGACGAGGCCCTGCTGCGCCGCGCCAAGCGGCACGGGTTCTCCGACGCCCAGATCGGCTCGCTGCGGCACATGGACGCCGCGGTCGTGCGCGGCGTGCGTCACGCCCTGGGCGTGCGCCCCGTCTACAAGACCGTGGACACCTGTGCCGCCGAGTTCGAGGCCTTCACCCCGTACCGGTACTCCAGCTACGACCTCGAGACCGAGGTCGCCCCGCACGAGGGCGAGTCGGTGATCATCCTCGGCTCGGGCCCGAACCGGATCGGCCAGGGCATCGAGTTCGACTACTCGTGCGTGCACGCCACCATGGCGCTGCGCGAGGCCGGCTACGAGACCGTGATGGTCAACTGCAACCCGGAGACGGTATCCACGGACTACGACATCTCCGATCGCCTCTACTTCGAGCCGCTCACGCTCGAGGACGTCCTGGAGGTCATCGCGGCAGAGGAGGCCTCCGGCGGCGTGCGCGGCGTCTTCGTGCAGCTCGGCGGTCAGACCCCGCTCAAGCTGGCCCAGCAGCTCGCCGACGCCGGCGTGCCGATCCTGGGCACCTCGCCCGCGGCCATCGACCTGGCCGAGCACCGCGGCGAGTTCGCGCTCGTGCTCGAGCGCGCGGGCCTGGTGGCGCCGAAGAACGGCACGGCGGTCTCCTTCGACGACGCCAAGCGCGTGGCGGACGAGATCGGCTACCCCGTGCTCGTGCGCCCCTCCTACGTGCTCGGCGGCCGCGGCATGGAGATCGTGTACTCCGAGGAAGCACTGGCCCACTACGTGGAGCACGCCACGGAGATCACCCCCGACCAGCCGATGCTCGTGGACCGCTTCCTCGAGGACGCGATCGAGATCGACGTCGACGCCCTCTACGACGGCACCGAGCTGTACCTCGGCGGCGTCATGGAGCACATCGAGGAGGCGGGCATCCACTCGGGTGACTCCGCGTGCGTGCTACCTCCCGTCACCCTGGGCCCGGACGTGCTCGAGCGCGTGCACCGCGCCACCGAGCGGATCGCGGCCGGCGTCGGCGTGCGCGGCCTGATCAACATCCAGTTCGCGCTCGCCTCGGACGTGCTGTACGTGATCGAGGCGAACCCGCGCGCCTCGCGGACCGTGCCGTTCGTCTCGAAGGCCACGGGCGTCCAGCTGGCCAAGGCGGCCGCGCGGATCGGCGTCGGCGAGAGCATCGCCGACCTGCGCGCGGCGGGCATGCTGCCCACGGCGTACGACGGCGGCACCCTGCCGATCGGCGCGCCCGTGGCGGTCAAGGAGGCGGTGCTGCCGTTCACCCGCTTCCGCACCGCGGAGGGCCGCGTGGTCGACTCGCTGCTGGGCCCGGAGATGCGCTCGACGGGCGAGGTCATGGGCATCGACAAGCACTTCGACACCGCGTTCGCCAAGTCCCAGTCCGCCGCCGGCGGCCCGCTGCCCACCTCGGGGCGCGTGTTCGTGTCGGTCGCCAACCGGGACAAGCGCACCCTCGTGGGCCAGGCCAAGCGCCTCGTCGACCTCGGCTTCCAGGTGGTCTCCACCGGCGGCACCGCCGAGGTGCTGCGGCGCAACGGCATCCCCGCGGAGGTCGTGGCGAAGATCGCCGACGCCGGGCACGAGGACGGCGCGGGCACCGTGCTGGAGCAGCTGCACGCCGGCACCGTCGACCTCGTGCTGAACACGCCCTCCGGCGGCGACGCCCGCACGGACGGCTACGAGATCCGCGCGGCCGCGACGTCGCTCGGCGTGCCGGTGATCACGACCACGGCCGAATTCGGGGCGTGCCTGCAGGCCATCGAGGCCATGCGGTCCTACGAGTGGTCCGTCACCTCACTGCAGGAGCACGACGCGCGCCTGCAGCAGGCTGTCGCCGGTCCGGAGGCCGCGGCGTGACCACGACGGCGACGGGCGGCGCGGGGCCCCGCGCCCCCTTCGGGCGGCGGCTGGCCCACGCCATGGAGACGGCCGGTCCGCTGTGCCTCGGCGTGGACCCCCATCCGGGCCTGCTGCGGCAGTGGGGCCTGAGCGACACCCCGGCGGGCCTCGAGGCGTTCTCCCTGACCGCCCTCGAGGCGGCGGTGGGTCCCGAGGGGCCCCGCGTGGCGGCGATCAAGCCCCAGGTGGCGCTGTACGAGCGCCACGGATCGGCCGGCCTGGCGGCCCTGGAGCGGCTGCTCGCGGCCGCCCGGGACGCCGGGGTGCTCACGATCGCGGACGCCAAGCGCGGTGACATCGGCTCCACCATGGACGGCTACGCCGCCGCGTGGATCGCCGACGCCTCGCCCCTGGCCGCGGATGCGGTGACGCTCAGCCCGTACCTGGGTTTCGGCACCCTCGTGCCGACCATCCGCGCCGCCCACGAGGCCGGCCGCGGCGTGTTCGTCCTCGCGCTGACCTCCAATCCGGAGGGCCGCGAGGTCCAGCACGTGGGCGAGGGGTCGGCCGAGGGATCGGTCGCCCGGCGCATCGCCGCGGCGGCGGCCGCCGAGAACGCGGCCCTGCGCGGCGACGACGCGTGGGGGCCGGTGGGACTCGTCTTGGGCGCCACGGTGGCCGCCGAGGCGGACCGCCTCGGCCTGGACCTGCCGGCCCTCGGCGGGCCCCTGCTGGCGCCCGGGTTCGGTGCCCAGGGCGCCACGGCCCGGGGCATGCGGGCCGACTTCGGGACGGCCTGGCCGCAGGTCTTGGCGACCTCGTCCCGCGGCATCCTGAGCGCGGGCCCGTCGGTGGCCTCGCTGGTGGACACGATCGAGGAGAATCGCGCCGCCCTGCGGTGACGCCCGCGTCCTCCCGGCGCGCCCGTGCCGTGTGGACGGGATGGTATCTTCCCTTTCGATCGGCTGTGCTCGTCGTCCTTGACCATGGAAGGGTCACGACGGGGCCGGTGGGGAACGAGAGGCATCGAGGTCAGACCCATGGCGTTGCGGCAGCTCAGTGTGCAGGAGAGGGCGGAGGCCCGGAGGAAGGCCCTCCAGGCCCGCCAGGCGCGGGCGGAGCTCAAGGCGGCCTTCGCCGCCGGTGAGGTCGGCCTGGCCGACATTTTCGCGCGCGCGGACGCCGACGACGCCGTCGCCCGTCTGCGGACCGTGGACCTGCTGCTGGCCCTGCCGGGCGTGGGCGAGGTCCGGGCCCGGGAGGCGATGGCGGGGTGCGGCATCTCGCCGCGGCGTCGGCTGGGCGGCCTGGGCCGTCGTCAGCGCGAGGCGCTGATCGCCTATATTGGCCGGTGACCCCCACATCCCGGCGGGTCGGCGCCGGCCCGGGTGACGGGTCTGCGAGGCCCGTCCCACCAGGAGGATGCGTGACCGACACGTTCGACCCCGGACCCGCCCCCGCCGTCCCGGTGGCCCGCACCGCCGTCCAGGAACGCCCCCCGGGCCCGGGCGTCACCGTCCTGGCCGGCCCCACCGCCGTCGGCAAGGGCACCGTGTCGGCCTATGTCCGCGAGCACTACCCCGAGGCCTGGCTGTCCGTCTCCGCCACCACCCGCCCGGCGCGCCCGGGCGAGGAGGACGGGGTGCACTACTACTTCACGACGCCGGAGGAGTTCGACTCCCTCGTCGAGGCGGACGAGATGCTGGAATGGGCCGTCGTGCACGGCGTCCACCGCTACGGCACGCGGCGCGACCGCGTGATGGAGGCCGTGGCGCAGGGCCGCCACGTCCTGCTGGAGATCGACCTGCAGGGAGCGCGCCAGGTCCGCCGTGCGCTGCCGGAGGCCACCTTCGTGTTCCTGGCGCCGCCGAGCTGGGAGGAACTCGTGTCCCGGCTGCTCGGCCGCGGCACCGAGAGCCCGGAGGAACAGCGCCGCCGGCTCGAAACGGCTAGACTGGAACTCGCCGCGGAACCCGAGTTCGACGCCGTCGTCGTGAACGACCGCGTGGAGCGGGCCGCCGAGGAACTGGTGAGACTCATGGGGCTGGACCCCGAGCGCCGTCCGACCGAGGCCTGAGGACCGGCCGCACCGACGCCGCACCCGGCGCCGACGTGACAGTGAGATGAAGACTTTGGAGACCCCGTGACCGAACAGTACGAAGGCATCGTCAACCCGCCCATCGACTCCCTGCTGGAGCGGGTCGACTCGAAGTACGCCCTGGTGCTCTTCGCCGCCAAGCGGGCCCGGCAGATCAACGCCTACTACTCGCAGCTGCACGAGGGGCTGTTCGAGTACGTCGGCCCGCTCGTGGACACCCAGCTGAACGAGAAGCCGCTGTCCATCGCCCTGCGCGAGATCGAGGCCGACCTGCTCGTGTCCCGCGAGGCCGTCGAGGCCACCCCGGAGGCCGACCTGGCCGCCGAGGACTTCGGCGACTTCTCCCTGCCGGGCGAGGACGACCCGTTCGCCACCCTCGAGTCGGCCGACGCCCACCAGCCGATGGGCGATCCCGCCGCCATCGAGGAGGCCGCCGAGACGGTGCGCGCCGAGGAGGGCACCTCCGAGGACGCCCCGGAGGCCTGAGCCCGTCATGGAGATCGTCCTCGGGGTCGGCGGCGGCATCGCGGCCTACAAGGCGGCGCTGCTGCTGCGCCTGATGACCGAGGCCGGCCACGGCGTGACCGTGGTGCCCACCGCCAACGCCCTCGAGTTCGTGGGCGCGGCGACGTGGGAGGCCCTCTCCGGTCGCCCGGTCCGCACGGACACGTTCGAGGCGGTCGACGAGGTGAACCACGTCCGGCTCGGCCGGCGTGCGGACCTCGTGGTGGTCGCGCCGGCCACCGCCGATCTGCTCGCGCGCACCGCCGCGGGGATGGCGCCCGACCTGCTGGGCAACGTGCTGCTCACCGCCACGTGCCCCGTCGTCCTGGCCCCCGCCATGCACACCGAGATGTGGCACCACCCCGCCACGGTCGCCAACGTCGCCCTCCTGCGCGAGCGCGGCGTCACGGTCGTGGACCCCGCCGTGGGCCGGCTCACCGGGGCCGACTCCGGCGCCGGGCGGCTGCCCGAGCCCGCCGAGATCTGGGAGCGTGCGCAGGCCGCCGCGGCCGCGGGCGCCCCGCGCCGTCCCCGGGCCTCCGGGTCCGACGCCGAGCCGACACCCGGCCCGCTGGCCGGTCGCACCGTGGTGATCACGGCCGGGGGCACCCGCGAGGCGCTGGACCCGGTCCGCTACCTGGGGAACCGCTCCTCCGGCAAGCAGGGGGCCGCCCTGGCGCGCGCCGCCCTCGAGGCCGGCGCCACCGTGCGGTTCGTCGCCGGGTCCATGTCCGTCCCGACGCCCGAGGGCGTCGAGCGCGTCGTGCCCGTGGAGTCCACGCAGGACCTGCTCGAGGCCGTGCTGGCGGAGGCCGCCGACGCCGACGTCCTCGTGATGGCGGCGGCCGTCGCGGACTTCCGACCGGCCGAGGTCTCCGACGCCAAGATGAAGAAGGGCGACGACGGCGGCGCGCCCGTCATCGTGCTCGAGCGCACCCCGGACGTGCTCGCCACGGCCGTGCGGACCCGCTCCGAGGGCGGGCCCATGGCCCCGCTCATCGTCGGCTTCGCCGCGGAGACCGGCGACGCGACGTCCTCCGTGCTCGAGTACGGCCGGGCCAAACTGGACCGCAAGGGCTGCGAGATGCTCGTGGTCAACGAGGTCGGCACGGACAAGGTGTTCGGCCGGGACGAGACCGCCGTGACCATCCTGTTCGCCGACGGCCGCCCCGCCGTGGAGACCGTGGGCTCCAAGGACCAGGCGGCGGCCGCCGTCGTGCAGGCGATCGTGGATGACCTCGCCGGTCGCGACCCCGCCGGCGCGTCGGGCCGCTGACCTAGACTGTGCGGCATGACCGATGCCGCCTCGCTGAGCCCCGCCCGCCACGCCGACCCGTATTCGGGGGTGGGCGGCGGAGAGCTCCGCCTCTTCACCTCCGAGTCCGTCACGGCGGGCCACCCCGACAAGATCTGCGACCAGATCTCCGACGCCATCCTGGACGCGATCCTCGCCGCCGACCCGTCGGCGAAGGTGGCCGTGGAGACCCTGACCACCACCGGCCTGGTGCAGGTGGCCGGCGAGGTGAACACCTCGGCGTACGTGGAGATCCCCAAGATCGTGCGCGAGACCATCCTGGACATCGGCTACGACTCCTCGGCCAACGGCTTCGACGGCGCCCAGTGCGGCGTGAACATCTCCATCGGCCAGCAGTCCTCGGACATCTTCGCCGGCGTCTCCCGGTCCCTCGAGGCCCGCGAGTACGGCTCGGCGGACGAGGTGGACGAGCAGGGCGCGGGGGACCAGGGCATCATGTTCGGCTACGCCACGGACGAGACCCCGGCGTACATGCCCATGCCCATCTACCTCGCGCACCGGCTCTCCGAGCGGCTCACCGCGGTGCGCCGGGCGGAGAACACGCCCATGCCGTACCTGCTGCCGGACGGCAAGACGCAGGTCACCATCGGCTACGCGCCCGGCCACGTGCCCACCACGGTCGAGGCCGTGGTGGTCTCCACGCAGCATCACGAGTGGGTCACGCAGGAGCAGCTGCGGGCGGACGTGGAGGAGCACGTGATCCGGCCCGTCATCGAGCGCTCCGGCCTCGACACCTCCGGCATGCGGATCATCATCAACCCGGGCGGCAAGTTCGTCATCGGCGGCCCCGTGGGCGACGCCGGCCTCACCGGTCGCAAGATCATCGTGGACACCTACGGTGGCATGGCCCGGCACGGCGGCGGCGCCTTCTCCGGCAAGGACCCGTCCAAGGTGGACCGCTCCGCCGCCTACATGCTCCGCTGGGTCGCGAAGAACGTGGTGGCCGCCGGCCTCGCCTCGCGCGCCGAGTTCCAGGTGGCCTACGCGATCGGCTCGGCCCGGCCCGTGGGCCTGTACGTGGACACCTTCGGGACGGCCACGGTGCCGGAGGAGAAGATCATCGAGGCCGTGAACGCGGTGTTCGACCTGCGTCCGGCCGCCATCGTGAAGGAGCTGAACCTCCTGCGGCCCATCTACCGACGGACCGCCGCGAACGGCCACTTCGGCCGGGACGACGCCGACTTCACGTGGGAGCGCACGGACCGCGTCGAGCAGCTGCGCGCTGCCGCCGGCCTCTGATCCGGAGGCGGGCATCACGGACACGCTGTTCGCCCTCCCGGAGCCGGAGGACGCGCCCCGACTGCCGGAGCGGGCCGAGGGGTGGCCGGAGCGGCCGATCGCCCGCGTCCTGCTGGACTCGCCCGTGCCGCACCTGGACCGCGAGTTCGACTATCTCGTGCCCGTGGCCCTGGACGACCGGGCGGTCCCCGGCTCCCGCGTGTCCGTCCGCTTCGGCGGACGGGCCATGACGGGCTGGCTCGTCTCGCGGGAGCAGGAGCCGGCCACCGGCGCCCAGCTCACCGAGCTCACCGGCGTGCTCACCGCCATCCCGCCGCTGACGGAGGAGGTCCTGGCGACGGCTCGCGCGGTGGCCCGCCGCCAGGCCGGCGTCGTCACGGACGTGCTGCGGGCCGCGGTGCCCCCGCGCGTTGCGCAGGTCGAGAAGGCCGCCCTGGCGGAGGACGCGGAAACCGCCGCGGACCACCCTGTGACGCTGACCGGCACGGACGCCGAGCGCCCGGAGCCTCCCGCGGCGGAGGAGGGCCTCGTGCCCACGGTGTGGGAGTCCCTCGAGGGGGGCACCGCGTTCGTGTCCGCCGTGCTGGCCGGGGACGCCGCGCGGGCGGCCGCCGTCGTGCCCTCGCGCCTGTTCGAATGGGACGAGGCGGGCGCGCTGGCCGCTCTGGCGCGCACGGTGGCCGCCTCGGACGGCGGCGTCCTGCTGCTGGTGCCCGACCACCGCGACCTCGACCGGCTCTGCGCCGCCCTCGACGAGCACGTGGGGGAGGACGCCTACGCGCGGATCGGCTCCGAGGACGGCAACACGCCCCGGTACCGCGCCCACCTGGCCGCGCTGCGCGGCACCCGGCGCATCGTGGCCGGCACCCGGGCCGCCGTGTGGTCGCCCGTGCGCGACCTGAGGCTGGTGGTGCTCTGGGACGACGGCGACGACGCGTGGGCAGAACCCCGCGCGCCCTACTTCCACGCCCGAGAGGTCGTGTTGGAGCGGGCCCGCGCGACCGGCGCGGCGCTGCTCTTCGCCGGGCCCTCCCGGTCCGTCCCGGTGCAACGGCTCGTCGAGTCGGGCTGGCTGCTGCACCTGGGCCCCTCCCGCGCGACCCAGCGCGAGCTCGGGCCACGGGTCGTCTCCACCGCCGACGCCTGGGAGACGGCGCGCGACCCGTTCGCGCAGCGGGCGCGGCTGCCGCAGGCCGCCTGGGCCGCCGCCCGCGCCGCGCTGCTCGGGCCACGGCCGGGCCCGGTGCTCGTGCAGGTGGCCCGGGCCGGCTTCATCCCCGCCCTCGTGTGCGAACGGTGCCGCACGCCCGCCCGCTGCCGCGTCTGCGCGGGGCCGCTGGGCTTCCGCGACGCGCGGGCCGCCCGGCACGGGGAGGTGGCCTGCCGGTGGTGCGGCACCCGGGAGCGCGGCTTCCGGTGCACCGAGTGCGGCGGCACGACGCTGCGGGCCGGCGCCCGCGGCGTGGACCGCACGGCCGAGGAGCTGGGCCGGGCGTTCCCGCGCGTGCCCGTGCACGCCTCCTCGGCGCAGCACATGCTCGGCTCGGTGCCGCCCGGGCCCTCCCTGGTGGTGGCGACCGTGGGGGCCGAGCCGGCGACGCCCGACGGCTACGCGGCCGCCCTGCTGCTCGACGGGGACAGCCAGCTCCAGCGCGAGGGCCTCGACGTGCCGGGCCGCGTGCTCGCCCGTTGGCTCGCGGCCGCCTGCCTGGTCCGCCCCGCCTCCGACGGGGGCGTCGTGGTGGTCACCGCGGACGCGGGGGAGGCGGTGAACGCGCTCGTCCGACGGGACCCCGACGGCTTCGCCGCGCGCCAGGTCGCCGAGCGGCGCGAGCTGCACCTGCCTCCCGCCGGCCGCCTCGCAGAGGTCACGGGGGAGGCCGCCGCCGTCGCGGAGTACCTCGAGCTCGTGGAGGCCGCCCGCCGGGAACGGCCGGACGAGGACGTCCACGAGGATCCGCACTCGGCCCCGCTCGATGGCGGCCCGGCGCGGCTGCCCTGGATTGGGCCGGTGCCGGACCCCGCCGACGAGACCCGCTCCCGCGCCCTGCTGATCTTCCCCTACGCGGCGGCCGAGGCCACCGTCGGCGCCCTGCGCGCCGCCCGGTCCGCAGCGAGCGCTCGGCGGGAGACCGCCCCGGTGCGGGTGCGGCTCGACCCGGCCGGGGTGCTCTGAGGGGGCGGCCGGACCGACCCGCAGCCCGAGGGGCCGGAGCGCGGCGACGCCGGGGCGATGACGGCGTCAGCGGCCGGCGCGGCGGAGCCAGTCGCGGATCAACGCCGCACAGGCGGCCGGCCGCTCGTAGTGCAGCAGATGCCCGACGCCGTCGAGGACGTGCAGCTCCGCCGTGCCGCCCGCGTCGTCGATCGCCGCGGCGAGCGCCTCCTGTGCCGGCACCGAGCCCAGCGGATCCTCCCGCCCCGCGACCAGCAGCACCGGCAGGCTGAGGCGGGCGGCGACGTCGGCCACGGAGCCCGTGCTCGAGGCGCGGTACGCCTCGGAGAGCATGCGTGCGGAGGCGAAGTCCGAGAAGTGGCGCCGGTGCTGGTCATGGGTGTACGCGAGGACATCCCTGTCCCTGGTGCGGGTCATGGCGAGCGTGGTCACCCACACGACCGGCGGCGCGCCCAGCAGCAGCCGCGCCGGGCGCTCGGGCAGGCGGGCGGCGACCTCGTAGTACCCCTCGGCGACGGCCGCCAGCACCCGACTCGACACGGACGCCGACGCCTCCAGCGCGGGTTCGGCGATGGGGTTGAGCAGGACCAGCCGTCCCCACCGGGACGGGTCCCGCGCGACCAGCTCGGCCGCCACCGTCGTCCCGTAGGAGTGCGCGACCAGCACGGGGGTCGCCCGCAGACCCAGGGCGGCGACGACGGTGGCCACCGCGTCCGCGTGATGGGCCACGGTGTGCTCGGCGTGGGGGAAGGGCTCCGAAGCCCCGAAGCCGGGCAGCTCGATCGAGTGGATCGGATGCTCCGGGAGCGCGTCGGCCAGCAGGGCGAGGCCGTGGTGGTCCCCGCGGAAGCCGTGCACGAACACGAGCGGGGCAGCGGCCGCGTCCCCCTCGGGTGCGCCGGGCGATCCCGGCGCGGCCACCGGAACGGGGGTGTACTCCCACACGGCCACGGACGACCGGATCCCGCTGACGGGGTCCGGGACGGCCAGGGTGTGCCGGCGGGGCGTCCGGGCCGGGTGGCCCGTGAGCACGCGGGGATCGGCGGGCGCCGCGGGCGGGCGCAGCAGATCGCGCAGGCGGACGGGCGGGCCCGGGGCGGCGGACGGCGTCGGGACAGGCACGTCCCCACCCTAGCCAGGCCTTCGACCGCCGACGCCGTGGCGCCTCGTCTCCGCTGGACGCGGGGACGGGGTCCGCCGAGATGCTCGGCCTGATCGCGACCGCGGCGTGCCAGCGGGAGGGCGGCCTTGGGGTGGGCCTGAGGCCACGCTGCCCGGAACCCGGCGACGCCTGGTCCTGGCCACGATGGCGCGCGCGTGCCTACCGTACTCCGGCCCGTCCTCGGTCCCGGGGCCCGCACGGGCGCACCCCGTCCCCCACGAAAGGCCCATGCGTGCAGCACCCCGTCGCGCTCAGATCCCTGAAGATCGCCCTCGCCTTCGTCGGCCTGCTCGTCGGCGCCGGCTTCGCCACCGGCGCCGAAGTCATCCAGTACTTCGTGGGCTTCGGCTGGATCGGCGTCGTGGGCGCGGGACTGGCCGGCCTGCTCGTCACCGCCGGCGGCGCCGTCATCCTCCAGCTGGGCAGCGTGTTCCTCGCGGCCGACCACAAGGTCGTCTTCCGCAGCGTCTCGCACCCCGTGATGGCCCGGATCCTGGACGTCGTGGTGACGGTGACGCTCTTCGCGATCGGCGTCGTCATGCTCGCCGGGGCGGGCTCGACGCTCGCCCAGCAGTTCGGCTGGCCGACGTGGGCGGGCTCCACCCTGATGACCCTGCTCGTGCTCGTGACGGGCATGCTGGACGTGGAGAAGGTCTCCGCGATCATCTCCCTGATCACGCCCCTGGTGGTCGTCGCGGTCGTGGCCGGGTTCGTCCACGTCCTGGTCACCCGCGACGGCGGCTTCACCGCCCACGAGTCCCTCGCCGTCCAGGCCACCACGCCGGTGGACCCGTGGTGGCTGTCCTCGGTCAACTACTTCGGCCTCGTCGTCGTGATGGCCGTGTCCATGTGCCTCGTGATCGGCGGGTCCATCACTCACCCCCGGGAGGCGTTCCTCGGCGGCCTCACCGGTGGCCTGATGTACACCGCCCTGCTCCTGATGGCCTCCACGCTGCTCTACCTCGGCTACGCCGAGATCGGCCGCGCCGACGTCCCCATGCTGCGGCTGTTCGCCTCGATCGCGCCCTGGCTGGGCTGGGCGATGGTCGTGGTGATCTACCTGATGATCTTCAACACCGCGATCGGCATGTTCTACGCGCTGGGACGCCGCCTCACGGCCGACCGCCCGGGCCGCTACCGGCCCGTGTTCGCCGGCGTCACGCTGCTGGCCTTCGCGGTGAGCTTCGTCGGCTTCGGCGACCTGATGAACGTCGTCTACCCGGCGCTGGGCCACCTGGGGATCGTGCTCGCGCTCGTGCTCCTCGTCTGGTGGCTCACCCACCGCCGGCAGATCTCCGCCGAGTCGGGGCTGCGTCTGCGCCTGCTCGCGCTGCTCCGCCTGCGTGAGCATCCGGAGAAGACCTTCACGGCCCAGCACGCAGTGCAGCTGCAGGAGGCGGTCGGGGACTCCGTGGCGGCCCCGGACGCGGTGACGGAGGCCCTCGAGGACGAGGTCGCCCAGGTGCTCGAGGAGGACGACGCGCTCACCTCCGGAGGGGCGCGCCCCGGTCCCGACGCCGGGCCCGAGCGTCCGGCAGGCGGCAGCCACTCCGCCTGAAACCGCGTGCCCGGCCGGGCACGGCGTCTCGGAGCGGCCCTGCGGCCGGGCCGGGGCGCCGTCGCCGTAGGATGGGGTGGCCGGCCGTGCCGCCGGCCCCGTCCGCGCCGCCCGAGGGCCGGCGCCCCATCCCGACTGCGTGAGGACTCGAACCGCCGTGAGCCAGACCCCCGACAGCGCCGTGCCGGCCACCCCCAGCATCCCCGCCGACGCGGAGTACTCGTTCCGTGACGTGGAGGCCCGCTGGGCCGGGTACTGGGAGCAGGCCGGGACGTTCGCCCCGCGCGAGGACGGCTCCGAGACCCGCACCGTGGTCGACATGTTCCCGTACCCGTCGGGCGACCTGCACATGGGGCACGCCGAGGCGTTCGCGATGGGCGACGTCGTCGCGCGCCACTGGATGCAGCGCGGCTTCGACGTGCTGCATCCCATCGGCTGGGACTCCTTCGGCCTGCCGGCCGAGAACGCCGCCATCAAGCGCGACGCCCACCCGGCCGAGTGGACCTACGCGAACATCGAGACGCAGAAGCGCTCCTTCCAGCGGTACGGCATCGCCGTGGACTGGTCCCGTGAGCTGCACACCTCGGACCCCGAGTACTACCGGTGGACCCAGTGGCTGTTCCAGCAGCTGTACCGCAGGGGCCTGGCGTACCGGAAGGACTCCCCGGTCAACTGGTGCCCCCAGGACCAGACGGTGCTCGCCAACGAGCAGGTCGTGGACGGCCGCTGCGAGCGCTGCGGCACCGAGGTCACCAAGCGGACCCTGAACCAGTGGTACTTCCGCATCACCGAGTACGCGGACGCGCTGCTGGACGACATGGACCAGCTCACCGTCCACTGGCCCGAGCGCGTGCTCGCCATGCAGCGCAACTGGATCGGCCGCTCCGAGGGCGCCCACGTCGACTTCCAGGTCGAGGACGGCCCCGTCGTCACGGTCTTCACCACCCGGCCGGACACGCTGCACGGCGCGACCTTCATGGTGGTCGCCGCCGACGCCCCGCTGGCCGCCGAGCTCGCCGGCGACGACGTGCGGGCCGAACTCGAGGCGTACCGCGAGGACCTGAAGAAGGTCTCGGACATCGACCGCCAGGCCACGGACCGTCCCAAGAGCGGCGTGTTCCTGGGCCGCCACGCGGTGAACCCGCTGACCGGTGAGCGTCTGCCGATCTGGGCCTCGGACTACGTGCTGGCCGACTACGGCACGGGCGCCATCATGGCCGTGCCGGCCCACGACCAGCGCGACCTCGACTTCGCCCGCGCCATGGGCCTGCCCGTGCGCACCGTGCTGGACACCGGCGAGGAGGACCCGGCGGTCTCCGGCGTCGCGACGACCGGCGAGGGCATCCTGGTGAACTCCGGGGAGCTCGACGGCCTGGACAAGACCGCCGCCATCGCGCGGGCCATCGAGATCGTGCAGGAGCGCGGCACCGGCCGGGGCACCACCACGTACCGCCTGCGCGACTGGCTGCTCTCCCGTCAGCGCTTCTGGGGCACCCCGATCCCCGTGGTCCACTGCCCGGACTGCGGCGAGGTGCTCGTGCCGGAGGACCAGCTGCCGGTCACCCTGCCGACCGACCTCAAGGGCGAGCAGCTCGCCCCCAAGGGCCAGTCGCCCCTGGCCGCGGCGACGTCGTGGGTCGAGGTGGACTGCCCGCAGTGCGGCGGCCCCGCGCGACGGGACACCGACACCATGGACACGTTCGTGGACTCGTCCTGGTACATGCTCCGCTACGCGTCCCCGAACGACGACGCCCGCGTTTTCGACCCCGACGCCCTGCGCCGCTGGCTGCCCGTGGACCAGTACGTGGGCGGCGTGGAGCACGCGATCCTGCACCTGCTGTACGCCCGCTTCTTCACCAAGGCCCTGCACGACCTCGGCCTGGTGCCCTTCACCGAGCCGTTCCGCGCCCTGCTCAACCAGGGCCAGGTGCTCAACGGCGGCAAGGCCATGTCCAAGTCGCTGGGCAACGGCGTGGACCTGGGCGACCAGCTGGACGAGTTCGGCGTCGACGCCGTGCGCCTGACCATGGTGTTCGCCTCGCCGCCCGAGGACGACGTGGACTGGGCCGACGTCGCCCCGGGCGCCGCCGGCAAGTTCCTGGCCCGCGCGTGGCGCCTGGCCCGCGACGTCCGCGCGACGGGCGCCCCGGCCGGCACGGACCCGGCGGGCGGGGCCGTGACCCTGCGCCGGGTGACCCACCGGACCGTGCACGAGGCCCAGCAGCTGCTGGACGACGGCAAGTTCAACGTGGTCGTCGCCAAGACGATGGAGCTGGTCAACGCGGCCCGCAAGGAGATCGACGCCGGCGCCGGCGCGGCCGACCCCGCCGTCCGCGAGGCCGCCGAGGCCGTGGCCGTGCTGCTCTCGCTCGTGGCGCCGTACACGGCCGAGGACATGTGGGTGCTGCTCGGCCACGAGCCCTCCGTGGTCCGCGCCGGCTGGCCCGCGGTGGACGAGGCGCTGCTGGTCGAGGACACCGTCACGGCGGTCGTCCAGGTCAAGGGCAAGGTCCGCGACACCCTCGAGGTGCCCGCGGACATCACCGCCGAGGATCTCGAGGCGCGCGCCCGCGCGTCGCAGAAGGTGCGGAACTTCATCGGGGACGCCGAGATCGTCAAGGTGATCGTGCGCGAGCCCAAGCTCGTGAACCTGGTGATCCGCTGACCGCGTGAGACCGTCCCCGACCGGGCCGGGGGAGAGGAGGCAGGCCGTGGCGAGCATCGAGCAGTGGCGCGACGATGCGCTCGTCCGCCTGCGCTCCCGCCGCTCCCAGCTGGCCGGGCGGGCACGCTACGGGCTGCGCCCGCCCCGCCGGGACCGCACGGCCGTCGTCACGGACTCGGCCGCGGCCCTGCCCGGCGCCGTCCTCGGACACGGTCTGGCCGCGGGGATCCGCCAGGTGGCGCTGCCCGTCATGGTGGGCGAGCAGATCCACACGGAGGGCACGGACGAGCTCGCGCTGGAGCTGCCGCTGGCCCTGGCCGCCGGCACCCCGGTGCGCACCTCACGGCCCTCGCCGGGCGCGTTCCGGACGGCCTACGCCGAGCTGGCCCGCGCCGGCTACGCACGCATCCTCTCCGTCCACCTGTCCGGCGAGCTCTCCGGCACCGTGGAGGCCGCGCGCCTGGCCGCCGCGGAGGCCGAGCGCCCGGTGACCGTGGTGGACTCGCGCACCGTGGGCTTCGCGCTGGGCATGGCCGTGGTGGACGCCGCCGTGGACGCGGGGGTGGGCATGCCCGTGGCCCGCATCCGCGAGCGGCTCGAGGCCACCGTGGACTCCAGCCACGTGCTGTTCACGGTGCCCAGCCTCGAGCAGCTGCGCCGGGGCGGGCGGATCAGCGGGCTGGCCTCGCTGCTGGGCACGCTGCTGCAGGTGCGCCCCGTCATGGCCGTCGACGACGGCGCGATCGGCCTGGTCGACCGCCCGCGGTCCGCGGCCCGGGCCGTCGACCGGCTCGTGGAGCTCGCGACCGAGCGGGCCGGCGAGGACCCGGTGCGGATCGCCGTGCACGAGTACGGCGACCCCGAGACGGCCGTGCAGCTCGCGGAGCGGCTCCAGCCGGTCTCCACCACCCCCGTGCCCGTCGTCGAGCTGCCCGCCGTGCTCGCCGCGCACCTGGGCCTGGGCGCCCTGGGTGTGGTGATCTGCCCGCTGGAATCGCCCACGGGGGGCTCGGGGGACTGAGGCCGCCCGTGCGGGAGCGCCGAGGAGACGGGCGCGTCCGTTCCTGCACACCACCCTGGACCGCGGAGGTCATCCCCAGGTCGGGTGCGGGACGCGCCCGACTCGGCGACGGGGCCGCAGACTGCCCGCATGAGCCCCAGCCACCGCCTCTGCGACGATCCGCCCGCCTTCGCCCCGGACCCCGCGCCCGCGGCCGCCCCCGACGTCGACACAGCCGGCCCGCACGCCGCGTCCCGGTGGGAGCGCACCCCACCTCGGGGCCCGGTGCTGCGGTGGCGGCCGGCCCTGCTGGCCGTCACCGTGCTGCTCGTCGCCGCCACGGCCTGGTGGGCGGTGGCCTGGCTGACCACCCCGGCGCCGCCCGCGGCCATCCCGGCGGCCGCGGCCGGTGCAGGCATCCCGCAGACCGACGCGCCCTCCACCGCCCCGTCGGCGGCGGGCACCGACGCGCGGACGTCCGAGGCGGGGCCGTCGGGGGAGGCGTCCGGCCCCGCCGGGTCCGGCCCGCTGCGGGTGCACGTGGTGGGCGAGGTCGCCCGGCCGGGAGTGGTCAGCCTCGCGCCGGGCTCCCGGGTGGCCGACGCCGTGGGCGCCGCCGGCGGCCCGACCCGGCACGCCCGGGCGGAGCGCATCAACCTCGCGGCCCCGTTGGACGACGGCCAACAGGTCCTCGTCCCCTCCGCCCGCACACCGCAGGACGCCCTGGACCGGGTGGCCGGGGCCGCGCAGGCGCAGCCCACGCCGACCACGGGCAGGGCCGGTGGCGGAGGCGAGCCGGGCGGCGCCGAGTCCGGCGACACCGTGGACCTGAACACCGCCGACGCCACGGAGCTGCAGACCCTGCCCGGCGTCGGCCCCGCCACGGCGGAGAAGATCATCGCCCACCGCGAGACGGTCGGCCCGTTCACCGGCCTGCAGGACCTGGACGCGGTGCCCGGCATCGGCCCGGCCACGCTCGACCGGCTGCGTGACCACGTCTCGTGGTGAGCCCGGCCCCGGGCCCGCCCAGCGATCCCGTGGACCGCCGCGCCCGCCACCGCGAGGTGCCCGGCCCGCTCGAGGCCCGGTGGGTGCCCGCCCTGCTCGTCTGCCTGACCCTCGGGATCCTCGGCGTCGCCTGGGACGCCCCGGCCCGCTCGGCGGCGGCCCTCACCGGGCTGGCCGTCGCCGCGACCACTGTCCTGGGCGCCGCCCGCTCGACCGGTCGGATACGGGGCGTGGCCACCGCGACGACGCTGGCCGGCGTGGCCGCGGCCCTGATGCTGCAGCACTCGGCCGGGCCCGCCGCCGCGGCCAGCGCCAGCGGCTGGACCGGCGCGGTGCACGCCGGCTCACCGCTGCGGCTCGAGCTGACCCTGGACGGGCCCGCCACCCGGAGCGAGGCGACCTTCGGCCCACGCTGGAGCGTGCCCGTGCGGGTCGAGACGTTCGGTCATCCGCCGCGGGCCCCCGAGGCGGCCGTGACGGCCCGACTCACGGGCGGGGGCGCACCGCCCGCGACGATCGCCGCGCCGTTGGACGGGACGGCGGCCCCCGGCGGCGGGCCGGGATCGCGGGTGTGCGTGGTGGCCCGGCCGTCGAGGTCCGGCTCCACCGTGTTCCTGGCCGCCGCGGCCGCCCCGCAGCCGGGACCCTGCCCCGGCGGGGCGGAGCCGGCAGGCGGGGCCACCGACGGCGGCCCGGGCCCGCCGCGGCGGGAGGCGCTGCGCGCCGCGTTCCGTCAGTCCGCGGAGGGCACGGTCGGCACGGCGCCGGAGCTCATCCCGGGGCTGGTGCTGGGCGACCGCTCCGCCCAGGGGGCCGCCCTCGACGACGCCATGAAGGCCTCGGGCCTGTCGCACCTGTCTGCCGTGTCCGGGGCCAACGTGGCCATGATCCTCGGCGCGGTCGCGATCACCCTGCGCAGCGCGCGGGTGCACCGGGCGGTGGTCCTCAGCGCCGGGCTGGCGGTCCTCGGGGTGTTCGTGGTCGTCGTGGGGCCGGAGCCGTCGGTCCTCCGGGCGGCCGTGATGGGCGCTCTCGGCGCCCTCGCGGTGTTCTTCGGCCGCGCGCGGCAGGCGTTCGGACTCCTGACGGTGGGCGGCACGGCCCTGCTCGTCGCGGTGCCGGCCCTCGCCGTGGAACCGGCCTTCCACCTCTCCCTGGCGGCGACCGCGGGCATCGTCCTGGGCGGCGCGCCCCTCGACCGTGCGCTGCACGCCGGGCTCGGCCGGGTGCTGCCCGACGTCGTGGCGCGGTGGCTCTCGGCGTCGCTCGCGGTGACCGTGGCCGCCCACCTGGCCTGCCAGCCGATCATCCTGGCCATGACCGGTGAGGTGTCGGCCTACGCGGTGCCGGCCAATCTGCTGGCCGCCCCGGCCGTGCCGCCCGTGACCGTCCTGGGCACCCTCGCCGCGGCCCTCGCCCTGCCCGCGCCGGGGATCGCCGCCGCCCTCGTCGCCGTGATCCAGTGGCCCGCGGCCTGGATCGGGTGGGTCGCCCACACCAGCGCCTCCCTGCCCGGGGCGCTGCGTCCGTGGCCGGCCGGAGCCCTCGGCGCCGGGCTGGGCGTCCTGCTGGTGGCCGCGACGCTCCTCGGATTCGCCGCCGTGCTCCTGCTCGAACGACGCCGGGCCGCCCCGGTGCGGCGTGTCGGCCGCAGCGCGCCGCGGACCCGCGAGCGCCTCCCCGCCCTGGTCGTGCTCGCCGCCGCGCTGGCCGCGGCCACCACGGGTGCGGTCGGGGCGGTCCTCGTGCCGCGGGCCTCGGGCGCGGCCCCGCCGGACTGGGCGGTGGCGTTCTGCGACGTCGGCCAGGGAGACATGGCCGTGTTCCGGTCCGGCCCGCGCGCGGGGGTCGTCGTCGATGTCGGGCCCGAGCCTGGGCTCGCTCGTCGCTGCCTCGACGACCTCGACGTCGACCGGGTGGACGCCGTGCTGCTCACCCACCTGCACGCCGACCACACCGGGGGACTGCCCGGCGTGGTCGACCGCGCCTCCCGCGGGGCGGTGCACTACGCGACCCGGGACGCGCCGGCGCAGGGCAGGGGAGGGCGCGGCGGCGAGGCGGACGGCGTCGACCGGCCCGCCGACGCGGCACGGCTCCGCACCGGCGCGACGGGCACGGCCGGGCCGGTGCGGTGGCACGTGCTGCTCGCCGACGCGCGGGCCCCCGAGGAGAACGACGCCTCCGCCCAGGTGCTGGTCACCGTCGAGAGCGAGGCCGGTCCGGTCACGACGCTGATCACCGGCGACATGGAGGAGGACGCCTCCGCGGCATGGGTCGCGGGGCACCGGTCCGATGCCGCCGCTCCGCCGCGCGTGGACGTGCTCAAGGTCGCCCACCACGGGGCCCGCAACGGTGGGACGGCCGTGCCGCGCGCGGTCGGCGCCCGCCTGCACATGGTCTCCGTGGGCGCCGACAACCCGTACGGACACCCCCACCGGGCCACGGTGGACGCGCTCGGCCGCCTCGGGCCGGTGGCCCGCACCGACCTGCACGGCACGCTGGCCCTCACGGCCGCGGACGGCCCCGACCCCGACGGCGCGCCCGAGATCACGGCTCACACCGTCCGCCCGCCCTCGAGCGTCCGCACCGGACCCTAGGATGGGACGCATGTCCGCCGCCCGCAGCCCCCGTTCCGGCCGAGCCGGCCGCACCGACCCGCTGGCCTGGCGGCGAGCCGAGCCCGCCCCGCTCATGCTCCTCAAGGGACCCGAGGACCATGCCGCCCGCTGGGTGACGGACCGCGTGACCCAGGCTCTGCGCGAGCGCCACGGCCAGCTGGAGATCCACCGGCTCCGCGCGGGGGAGTACCAGCCCGGCCAGCTGGCCACCGCGGCCAGCCCGTCCCTCTTCGCCGAGCCCACCCTCATCACGGTCGAGGGCCTCGAGGCCATGAACGACGCGTTCCTCGAGGACGCCCTGCGCCTCGTCCAGCAGGGCCCCGGCGCGGACGACGTCACGCTCGTGCTGCGCCACACCGGCGGCAACCGCGGCAAGAAGCTGCTGGACGCCGTCGCCCAGGCCGGCACGGTGGTCGAGTGCGTGCCGCTGAAGAAGGACGAGGAGCGGCTGGCCTTCGTGCAGGCCGAGTTCCGCGACCGGCGTCGGCGCATCGACGAGGAGGCGGCCCGCGCGCTCATCCGCGCCACCGGCGCCTCGCTCACGGAGCTCGCGGCCGCGTGCGCCCAGCTCGTCGACGACACCGAGGGCGTCGTCACCGTCGAGACCGTGGACACCTACTACAGCGGCCGCGTGGAGGCCACGAGCTTCGCGGTGGCCGATGCGGCGCTCGAGGGGCAGGCGGCGAGGGCCGTGTCCCTCGTGCGGCACGCGATGGCCACCGGCGTCCACCCGGTGATGATCACCGCGGCGCTCGCGCTCAAGGCGCGGCAGGTGGCGCGGATGATCGACGCCCGCCGGCCCGCCGCCGAGCTGCCGTCCCTGCTCGGGGTGGCCCCGTTCCAGGTGCGCTACATCCAGCAGGCGGCGCGGCACTGGACGGCGGCCGGCATCGCGCAGGCCGTGGAGTGGATCGCCCAGGCCGACGCCGAGGCCAAGGGCGCCTCCCGCAACCCGGAGTTCGCCGTCGAGCGCGCGGTCATCCGCGTGGCCACCGCCGTCAGCCGCTGACGGCGCCGCCGGACGGCACCCCACGGGGGCAGCCCGGACACGAAACGGCCCCCGCACCGATCGCTCGGGGCGGGGGCCGCGGTCACAGCCGGGGGCGTGGATTAGCCGAGGAGGGCCTTCACGCGGGCGGCGATGCCGGACTTGCGGTTCGCGGCCTGGTTCTTGTGGATGACGCCCTTCGAGGCGGCCTTGTCCAGCTTGCGGGAGGCGGTGCGCAGGGCGGCGGCGGCGGCCTCGGCCTCGCCGGCGGCGACGGCCTTGTCCACGGCGCGGATGGCGGTCTTCAGCTCGGACTTCACCGCGACGTTGCGCTGGCGCGCCTTCTCGTTGGTGAGGATGCGCTTCTTCTGGGACTTGATGTTAGCCAAATCGGGTCCTTCGTCGTCGGCGGCGCGGACGAGGGTCCGGGCGCCGCATGAACAGGGGGTCGTGGAGGGTGCCCGGATCCGTGGACTGAGCGGCGTGGGGAACACCGATGATGACCCGTTCCGGGGGTGCCCGTCGACCGGCGGACACAATGCGGACGATCCTACCACCCAGACCCCGCGATCCGCGCGGCCGACTCAGCGCACCCGCCTCCGGGCGCGGGCCAGCGCGGCCGTGACCCGGTCGAAGGCCGCCCGGTCCAGGACGCCGCCCTCCCGGCGCACCGCGGCCGGATCCACGCGGACCACCCGGTCCAGCTTCACCTCCGAGGCGCGGCCGGACCGGTCCCAGGCGCCTGCGCCCACGTCCACGTAGTCCTCGTCGCGGGTCAGCGCGTTGTTCCGGTCCCGGCTGGTCAGCATGAGCCCGAGCAGGAGCGCCCCGTCCCGGCCGATCAGGAGCACGGGGCGGTCCTTGCCCCGGCCGTCCATCTCCTCGTACGGCACCCAGGTCCACACGACCTCGCCCGGCCCGGCCGTCGGCCCGGGCGCGGGCGCGTATTCGACGCGGACGGTCCCGGTGAAGTCCGGCAGGGACACGTGGCGGTCGGTGTCCTGTCGCCGGGGCAGGCGCTCCTGCCCGGGCCCGGGCATCGGCCACGAGTCGGTGGGCTCCGTGGGGTCCCACGCGGGCCCGGGAGGCCCGGGCGGGCCCGGGAAGGGCGACGGGCCGCTCCGTTCGCCGGCCCGTCGACCGGCCTCAGAGGCGGCTCGACGCGGCCGGGCGTCGTCGCGGAGGGCGCCGATCAGGCGTGCCGTCCGGCGGCCGAGGGACAGGGCGCGATGCAGGTCGAAGGCCATGGGCGTGAATCTAGTGGACGCGCGGGCCCGGCGTCCGGGTCGGGTCGGCGGCGGGACATGAGAGACTAGGCGGTCAGAGTCCCGTCCCCGTCACCCGTAGAGGAAGTGC
The DNA here is from genome assembly GCF_052220525.1 of Micrococcus sp. TCR-5. Lineage (NCBI taxonomy): Bacteria > Bacillati > Actinomycetota > Actinomycetes > Micrococcales > Micrococcaceae > Micrococcus > Micrococcus sp. TCR-5. The sequence goes on along the minus strand of NZ_JBQPDO010000004.1, from coordinate 78,678 downwards.
CCGTGTCGCCCCTGGCGTCGAACCCCCCGGTGCCCGCTGCCACCGACCCCTCGGTGATCCGCAACTTCTGCATCATCGCCCACATCGACCACGGCAAGTCCACGCTGGCGGACCGCATGCTGCAGGCCACCGGCGTCGTGCAGCCTCGCGACATGAAGGCCCAGTACCTGGACCGCATGGACATCGAGCGTGAGCGCGGCATCACCATCAAGTCCCAGGCCGTGCGCATGCCCTGGTCCGTGGACGGGGTGGACTACGCCCTGAACATGATCGACACCCCCGGGCACGTGGACTTCACCTATGAGGTCTCCCGCTCGCTGGCCGCATGCGAGGGCGCGATCCTGCTGGTGGACGCCGCCCAGGGCATCGAGGCCCAGACCCTGGCGAACCTCTACCTCGCCATGGAGCACGAGCTGGAGATCATCCCCGTGCTCAACAAGATCGACCTGCCCGCCGCGGATCCGGACCGCTACGCGGCCGAGCTGGCCTCCCTGATCGGCTGCGAGCCCGAGGACGTGCTGCGCGTCTCCGGCAAGACGGGCGTCGGCGTCGAGGACCTGCTGGACCGCGTGGTCCGCGCCATCCCCGGCCCGGAGGGGGACGCGGACGCCCCGGCCCGCGCGATGATCTTCGACTCCGTGTACGACACCTACCGGGGCGTCGTCACGTACGTGCGCGTCGTGGACGGCCGGCTCTCCCCGCGGGAGAAGGTCCGCATGATGTCCACGGGCACCACCTACGAGCTCCTCGAGATCGGCGTCTCCTCCCCGGAGCCCGTGCCCACGAACGGTCTGGCCGCGGGCGAGGTGGGCTACCTCATCACCGGCGTGAAGGACGTGCGTCAGTCCAAGGTGGGCGACACGGTCACCAACCACGCCCACCCGGCGGAGCAGTCCCTGGGTGGCTACGAGGACCCCAAGCCCATGGTGTTCTCGGGCCTGTATCCCATCGACGGCTCGGACTATCCCGTGCTGCGTGACGCCCTGGACAAGCTCAAGCTCAACGACGCCGCGCTCGTCTACGAGCCGGAGACCTCGGTCGCGCTGGGCTTCGGCTTCCGCGTCGGCTTCCTCGGTCTGCTGCATCTGGAGATCGTGCGCGAGCGCCTCGAGCGCGAGTTCGACCTCGATCTCATCTCCACCGCGCCCAACGTGGTCTACGAGGTCACCCGGGAGGACCGTGAGGTCGTCACCGTGACCAACCCCTCCGAGTTCCCCGAGGGCAAGATCCTCGAGGTGCGCGAGCCCATGGCCTCGGCCACGATCATCGTGCCGGCGGAGTTCATCGGCGCCGTCATGGAGCTGTGCCAGGCCAAGCGCGGCAACCTCAAGGGCATGGACTACCTCTCCGAGGAACGCGTGGAGATCCGCTACTGGATCCCCCTGGCCGAGATCGTGTTCGACTTCTTCGACCAGCTCAAGTCCCGCACCAAGGGGTACGCCTCGCTGGACTGGAAGGCCGACGGCGACCAGGTCGCCGACCTCGTCAAGGTGGACATCCTGCTCCAGGGCGAACAGGTGGACGCGTTCTCCTCCATCACCCACAGGGACAACGCCTACGCGTACGGCGTGATGATGACGGGCAAGCTCAAGGAGCTGATCCCGCGCCAGCAGTACGAGGTGCCGATCCAGGCCGCCATCGGCTCGCGCATCATCGCCCGCGAGAACATCCGCGCGATCCGCAAGGACGTGCTCTCCAAGTGCTACGGCGGAGACATCTCCCGCAAGCGCAAGCTGCTCGAGAAGCAGAAGGAGGGCAAGAAGCGCATGAAGATGGTCGGCCGGGTCGAGGTCCCGCAGGAGGCCTTCATCGCCGCCCTATCCTCGGACGGCGCCGGCGCCGACCAGGCCGCGAAGAAGTAAGTGCCCGCCCTGCCCCTCGGCGAGCCCGTCCCCGACGACGGCCGGCTGCCGGCCGACGTCGGGCAGCGGGTGCGCGCGGCCGCCCGCGACGGCGCGGCGCGCACCTTCAGCCTGTACGTCCACGTGCCGTTCTGCACGGTGCGCTGCGGCTACTGCGACTTCAACACGTACACGGCCGTCGACTTTGGCCCCGGCGCGGGTCGCGGCGACTACTGGGAGTCGGCGGTCGCGGAGCTGGACTTCGCCGCGGACGTGCTCGCGTCCTCGGACGTGCCCGCCCGCCCGCTGCACACGGTGTTCTTCGGCGGCGGCACGCCCACGCTCCTGCCGGCCGCGGACCTCGTGCGCATCCTCCAGGCGGCGGTGGACCGGTTCGGGATCGCGCCCGGCGCGGAGGTGACCACCGAGGCCAACCCGGACACGATCACCCCGGAGTACGCCCGCCAGCTCGCGGCCGGCGGCTTCACCCGCCTCTCCCTGGGCATGCAGTCCGCGATGCCGCACGTGCTCGCCACGCTCGAGCGCACCCATCGGCCCGAGTCCGTCCCCGCCGCCGTCGCCGCGGCCCGCGAGGCCGGCCTGGAGGTGTCCCTGGACCTGATCTACGGGACCGCGGGGGAGTCCCTCGCCGACTGGCGGGCCACGCTCGAGGCCGCAGTCGTCCTGGCCCCGGACCACGTGAGCGCGTACTCGCTGATCGTGGAGGAGGGCACCAAGCTCGGGGCCCAGGTGGCCCGCGGCGAGGTGGCGGACGTGGACCCCGACGACCAGGCGGACAAGTACCTGCTCGCCGAGGAGCTGCTCAGCGCCGCCGGCTACCGCTGGTACGAGGTGTCCAACTGGGCGCGGGATCCGCGGGGGTCCGGGGTCCACCGCGCGCGGCACAACGTGGCGTACTGGGAGGACCAGGACTGGTGGGGGATCGGCCCGGGCGCGCACTCGCACCTCGCCGGCGTCCGGTTCTGGAACGCCAAGCACCCCGCCGCCTACGCGCAGCGGCTGGCCACGGGGGTCACCCCCGCCGTCGGCCGCGAGCGGCCCGACGCCGACGCGCGGCGCCTCGAGCGCATCATGCTCGCGGTGCGCACGGTGGGCGGGCTCCCGACCGCGGAGCTCGTCTCGGAGACGCCGGGGGAGGCCGCGCGGATCCGCGGGGCGATCGCCGAACTCATCGCCGCGGGCCTGCTGGACGGGCGCGCCGCCGTCGACGGGCGCATCATCCCGACGCTCGAGGGGCGGCTGCGCAACGACGCGATCGTCCGGGCGCTGGCCGGCTTCTGACCGGCCGACCCCGGGTCAGCGCAGGATGCGCAGGTTGAACGGGTACCGGAACGGACGGCCCTTGGACACGTGCGAGGCGCCCATCACGCCGTAGACCGCCATGGCGGCCCACGTGAGCGCGCCGAGGATCGCGAAGATCGGGCCGACCACCGGCAACAGGGACAGGAAGAAGAACAGGAGCGTGATGAGCGTGGGCGGCCCGGAGAAGTTCAGGGCCTCCCGCGACTCCTGCGAGGTGAACGGGCCGCGGTCGCGATAGAGCAGCCACACGACCAGCGGGCCGAGCACGCCGAACGCCAGACTGAGATGGGCCAGCGCCGCGCGGTCACGGTCCTGCTTCGCCGTGAGCGGGGCGCCGCGGCCGCCGGCCGAGACGAGCCAGGCGGGCGGGCCGTGGCCGGTGCGGCCGGCGTCGGGCTGCGCGCGGGTGTTCACGAGGGGCTCCTCCTGGATCGCGGGACCCGCGCGCCGGGGACCGGGCGCAGGGCATGGGCCAGCATAGCGCGGGCGGGCGGGGGCCGCGCCGAGATCAGTGCTCGGGTGCGGCGGTGAGGAAGTCGATGAGCTCCTCCACGCGGCCCAGCAGGGACGGCTCGAGGTCCGCGTACGTGGTGACGTGGGAGAGCAGCCGCTTCCACCCCAGCCCCGTGGCCTCCTTGCTCCCGTGCGGCCAGCCCAGTCCCCGCAGGATCCCCGTCTTCCAGTCCTGCCCCTTCGGCACGACGGGCCACGCGGGGATGCCGAAGACGGAGGGCTTGATGACCTGCCAGACGTCCACGTAGGGGTGACCGAGGATGAGCACGTTGCCCGCGGCCCCCGGCACGCGCATGGCCTCGGCCGCGAGGCGCTCCTCCTTGGACCCGGTGACGAGATGGTCCACGAGGATCCCGAGCCGGCGCCGCGGACCGGGGGCGAACGCACGGATCGCCCCGGCGAGGTCGTCCACGCCGTGCAGGGGCTCCACGACGATGCCCTCGAGGCGCAGGTCCTCGCCCCACACCTTCTCCACCAGCTCGGCGTCGTGCACGCCCTCCACCCAGATGCGAGAGGCGCGGGCAGTGCGGGCCCGCGCCCCCTCGACCCGTCGCGAGCCGGAGGCGGTGCGGGCCGGCGCCGCCGGGGCCGCGGCGGTCGGGGGGACCAGGGTCACGGGCTCGCCGTCGATCCAGAAGCCGCCGCCGAGGGGGAAGCCGCGGCGCACGCCGCGGCGGTCCTCCAGGACCACCACGTGCACGCCGCCGGAGCGCTCGATGCCGCTCACGGCCCCGGTGAACCCGGAGGCCACGTCCTCGACCACCGTGCCGGGGGTGGCGGGCACATCGGGGACGGTCCGGGCGGGGCGGCGCGTCAGGTCGTCGTGGCCCGCGGGGCCCCAGCTGCTCCAGTCCATGGGAGAGCACGGTAGCAACGGGGGCGGGCGATCACCGTGAGCGAAGCCGTGCGGGCCGGTCGGGTCGTCCCCCGGGTCGGACGGTAGCATTGGCACTTGACCCGCCGGAGTGCCAGCCAGGGGCACCTCCGGGGTCGCCCCGGATCCCGACGGACCAGAGGAGGACCGAGATGTCGGAGCAGCCCCGCCGCCTGCAGGTGCTCCAGGCGATCGTGGAGGACTACGTGGCGCTGCGCGAGCCCGTGGGCTCCAAGGCGCTCGTGGAACGGCACGCCCTGGGCGTGTCCTCCGCGACCGTGCGCAACGACATGGCTGCGCTCGAGGAGGAGGGCCTCATCGTGGCCCCGCACACCTCCGCCGGGCGCGTCCCCACGGACAAGGGCTACCGCGTGTTCGTCGACCGCCTCTCCGAGGTGAAGCCGCTGTCCCCCGCCGAGCGCCGGGCCGTGCGGACCCTGCTGGACCCGGAGACGGACACCGAGCACATGATGGAGTCCACGGTGCGCCTCCTGGCCCAGCTGACCCAGCAGGTCGCCGTCGCGCAGTTCCCCCACGAGGACGGCTCCACGATCCGCCACCTCGAACTGGTCTCCCTCGCGCCCACGCGCGTGCTCGTGGTCCTCATCCTGTCCACGGGGCGGGTGGACCAGCGGCACGCCGTGCTGGACCGTCCGGTCGACGAGGCGGAGCTGTCCGTGCTCCGCGGCCTCCTGCTGGACGCCCTGCTGGGGCTCGGTCCGGTGCAGGCGGCCACCGTGGTGGACGACGTCGTCACCCGGGTCCGCCCGGAGCACCGGCAGTCCGCCGCCCTCGTGGCCGCGGCCGTCCACGACCTGCTCGAGGCCGGCCGGCAGGACCGCATCGTCCTGGCCGGCACCGCCAACCTGGCCCGCTCCCCGGGGGACTTCGGCGCGTCCATCGGGCCGATCCTGGAGGCGCTTGAGGAGCAGGTGGTGCTGCTGCGCCTGCTCACGGAGATGGAGCAGGACGCCCACGGGGTGTCCGTGCGGATCGGCTCCGAGAACGCCGGATCGCTCGCGGACACCTCGGTGGTCGCGGCCGCCTACGGCCCCGGCGCCGTGGCGAAGCTCGGCGTCATCGGTCCGACCCGGATGGACTATCCGGGCACCATGGCCGCCGTCCGGGCGATCGCCCGCTATCTCTCCCGCATCCTGACCACCTGACGTGCCTCCGCGCGTCCTGGCGGGCCCCGTCCCGCACCGCCCCACGTCCCGCTCGCCCCGAGAGGAATCCCCACCGTGACCGACCACTACGAGACGCTCGGCGTCAGCCGTGACGCCAGCACCGAGGAGATCCGCCGCGCCTACCGCAAGCTCGCGCGCACCCACCACCCGGACGTCAACCCCGACCCGGAGGCGGCCGAGCAGTTCAAGCGCATCTCCCACGCCTATGAGGTGCTCTCGGACGAGGACCGGCGTCGGGCCTACGACACGACGGGCAATGAGAACGGCCAGGCCGGCTTCCCGGGCGGCTTCGGTGGGGCGGGCGGCTTCGGGGGCTTCGCCGACATCTTCGAGACCTTCATGAACGCGGCCGGCCAGGGCGGCCGCGGTGGCCCCGCCAGCCGCGCCCGCCGCGGCCAGGACGCGCTGGTGATCGCGCGGATCGACCTGCGCGACGCGGTCTTCGGCGGCGAGCAGACCATTGAGCTGGACACGGCCGTGCGCTGCGAGCGGTGCGGGGGCTCGTGCTGCGAGCCCGGCACCCAGCCGGAGACCTGCCAGACCTGTCAGGGCCACGGCATGATCCAGCGCCCCGTGCGGTCGCTGCTGGGCACCGTCATGGCCACCGAGGCCTGCCCCGCCTGCCAGGGGTTCGGCACCGTCATCCCGACGCCCTGCCACGAGTGCGACGGGCAGGGCCGCGTCCGCACCCGGACGTCGCTGACCCTGCGCATCCCCGCGGGCGTGGACGACGGCACCCGCATCCACCTCGCCGGCCGCGGCGAGGCCGGCCCGGGCGGCGGCCCGAACGGCGACCTCTACGTGGAGATCGCGGTCCGCCCGGACGAGACCTTCCGCCGCGAGGGCGACCACCTGGCCACCACCGTGACCGTCCCCATGGCGGCCGCGGCCCTAGGCACCACCGTCACGCTGGACACCCTGGACGGCAAGCAGTCCGTCAGCCTGGACCCGGGTGTGCAGTCCGGCCACGTCGAGGTCCTCCACGGCCTGGGCGTCGGCCGCCTGCGCGGGCAGGGCCGTGGTGACCTCAAGGTGGACGTGGTGGTCACCACGCCCACCGACCTGGACGACGAGCAGCGCCAGCTCCTGGAGCGCCTGGCCGAGGTGCGCGGCGAGGAGGTCGTGCACGGCGCACCCCAGGCCAGGGGCATGTTCGCCCGGCTGCGGGAGAACCTGAGGAACCTGTGACCGCCCCCCTGTTCCACCTCGAGCCGGGCGCCCTGGCCGGCGCGAGCGCGGGCGTGGAGGTCGTCTTCGGCGGCCCCGAGGCCCGCCACGCCGCCGCGGCCATGCGCCTGGCCCCCGGGGAGGCCGTGCTCCTGGCCGACGGGTCGGGCACGCTCGGCCACGGCACCGTGCTCGCGGCCGCCCCGGACGGGGTGTCCGTGCGGCTGGTCGCGGTGGCGGAGGAGCCGGCGCCCACCCCGGCGCTCGTGCTCGTCCAGGCCCTCGCCAAGGGCGACCGGGACCTCATGGCGGTCCAGGCCGCCGTCGAGCTCGGCGTGGACGCCGTGGTGCCCTGGGAGGCGGAGCGCTCGATCGTCCGCTGGAAGGGGCCCAAGGCCGCCAAGGCCCGCCAGAAGTGGGCGGACACGGCCCGCGCGGCCGCCAAGCAGGCGCGTCGCGCCCGGGTGCCCGCGGTCCGAGACCACGTCTCCGGGACGGCGGTCGCCGGGCTGGCCCGGGACGACGACGGCGGCCGGCTCGTCCTCGTGCTGCACGAGGACGCGGAGCACGGGGTGTCCGCGGTGCCCGCGGAGCGACTCTCCGCGGCCGCCGAGATCGCCGTCGTCGTGGGCCCCGAGGGCGGGATCGGCCCGGCCGAGCTCGAGGCCTGCGTGGCCGCGGGGGCCGTGCCGGTGCGGCTCGGCCCGCACGTGCTGCGCGCCTCCACGGCCGGCCCCGCCGCCCTCGCCGTGCTCCAGCACCGGCTCGGCCGCTGGTGAGCCCCGGCAGGACGGCGCGCCGACGCCTAGACTGGTCGGGATGTCCCGCCCCCGCGACCCCGAGGTGATCCGCCCCATCGTGACCGTGCCCCCCACGACCCCGACCCCGCCCGCCACCGCGCACGAGGGGGTCGCGTTCGAGTCCGCCGACCTCATGGTCCGCACGCTCGGACCGCAGGACGCCCTGCTGCGGATCCTCGGCGGCGTGTTCCCCACCGTGGACGTCACGGTCCGCGACCAGCGGCTGGACCTGGCCGGGCCGGTGGCCGAGGTGGCCACGGTGCGGCGCGTCGTCGAGGACCTGCGCTCGATCGCCCGCCGCGACCAGGCCGTCACCCCCGAGGTGATGGGCCAGGTCGTCCACCACGTCCGCGACGCCGCCACCGGGCGCGGCGCGGGTCAGCTGCACCTGGACTCGATCCTCTCGGGCCGGGGCCGCCGCATCCGCGCGAAGACCCTGCACCAGCAGGACTACGTGGAGGCGATCGACCGCTCCACCGTCGTCTTCGGCATCGGCCCGGCCGGCACCGGCAAGACCTACCTGGCGATGGCCAAGGCGGTGCAGGCGCTGCAGGCCAAGGAGGTCAACCGGATCATCCTCACCCGCCCGGCCGTCGAGGCCGGCGAACGGCTCGGCTTCCTGCCCGGCGGGCTCTCCGAGAAGATCGACCCGTACCTGCGCCCCCTGTACGACGCGCTGCACGACATGATCGAGCCCGAGTCGATCCCGCGGCTGATGGAGGCCGGGACCATCGAGGTCGCCCCGCTGGCGTACATGCGCGGCCGCACCCTGAACGACGCGTTCGTGATCCTCGACGAGGCCCAGAACACCACCGGCGAGCAGATGAAGATGTTCCTGACCCGCCTCGGATTCGGTGCGCGCATGGTCGTCACGGGCGACACCTCGCAGGTGGACCTGCCGCGCGGCACCCAGTCCGGCCTGGCCCAGGCCGTCGAGGTGCTCGAGGGGATCGAGGGACTGGAGATGGTCCGCTTCGACTCCTCGGACGTGGTCCGGCACTCGCTGGTGAGCGCCATCGTGGACGCCTACGACGCCGCCCGCGGCCCCGCGGAGCGGTCCCAGAAGCGAGGAGGGGCCCGCCGTGGCCGTTGAGATCCTGAACGAGTCGGGGATCGAGGTCCCCGAGGACGCGCTGCTGCGCATGGCCCGGCACGTGTACGCGCGCCTGCACGTCCACGAGCGCGCCGAGACGGCCGTGACCGTCGTGGACGCCGCACGCATGGCCGAGCTGCACGAGGAGTGGATGGACCTGCCCGGGCCCACCGACGTGATGAGCCTGCCCATGGACGAGCTGACCCCCGGCTCGCCCGAGGCGCCGGCCGAGGGCGTGCTCGGCGACGTCGTGCTCTGCCCCGAGGTCGCCGCCGAGCAGGCGGCGCGCGGCGGGCACTCCCGTGACGACGAGCTGCTCCTGCTGCTCACCCACGGCATGCTCCACCTGCTCGGGTACGACCACGTCGAGGACGCCGAGCGCGAGGAGATGTTCACGCTCCAGGATCGGCTCGTCTCCGAGGTCCTCGGCCGGCCCGCCCCGGCCCCCACCGTCGAGGATTGACGGCACCGCCCATGCTGACACCCGCCGTCCTCTTCGCCCTCTTCCTGGTCTTCCTCGGCCTGACCTGGACGCTGTCCCTGGCCGAGTCCGCGTTCTCCTACCTCTCCCGGCGGGACGCGGAGGACATCGTCCGCGAGCGACCCGGCTCCAAGGTCCTGGAGATCGCCCGTGAGCGGGAGAGCCACCTCGGCGCCCTGCGGGTCTGGCGGTTCGTGGCCGAGGCCCTGTCGGCCGTCTGCCTGACCGCGGCCGCCGACGCGGTGGTGGACGACACGTGGCTCGCCGTGGCGATCGCCGCGGTCGTGCTCGTGGGCGTGGCCGCCCTGCTGGGCGTCTGGAGCCCGCGGCCGATCGGCTCCCGCAACGAGGCCGCCGTCGCCCGCCGCCTGGGCGGGCTCGTGTGGGTGCTCCGCCGGGCCCTGGGCCCGCTCGCCGCCCGACTGGACCGGGACCGGCGCCGTCGCGAGGTCGAGCCGGAGGACGAGGACGACTTCCAGGAGCGCCACCTGCGTGAGTTCGTCGCCCGCGCCCACGACGCGGACGTGCTCGCGGACTCCGAGGCGGAGCTGATCCAGTCGGTGTTCTCCATGAACGACACCATCGTCCGCTCCGTCATGGTGCCGCGCACCGACGTCGTCACCATCGACGCCGACCACACGCTCGGCCAGGCGATGGCCCTGTTCCTGCGCTCCGGCAACTCCCGCATCCCGGTGATCGGCGACGACGCCGACGACATCCGGGGCATGCTGCACCTCAAGGACGTCACCCGCGCCCTGCACCACGACGGCGCTGCGACCGACACCCCCGTCACCGAGGTCATGCGCGACGTCCGCTTCGTCCCCGAGTCGAAGTCCGTGGCGACCCTCCTGCAGGAGCTGCAGCGCGAGTCCACCCACGTGGCCGTGGTGGTGGACGAGTACGGCGGCACGGCGGGGCTCGTGACCCTCGAGGACCTCATCGAGGAGATCGTCGGCGAGATCTACGACGAGGACGACCACCCGGACCGCCCCGAGGTGGAGTCCGTCGCGCCCGGCGTCTACTCCGTCGACGCGCGCATGGGCATCCACGACTTCCGGGAGGAGTTCGAGCTGCCGGAGGAGGACGAGGACGACGACGTCGACACGGTCGGCGGCCTCCTCGCCAAGGAGCTCGGCCGCGTCCCGATCCAGGGCTCGCGCGTCGTGGTCCAGGGCATCGAGCTCGTCGCGGACACCCTCGAGCCCCGCCGCAACCGGGTCGCGCGCCTGCGCGTCTCCGAGACCCCCGACCGTCCGGTGCGGCTGCGCCGGCGCGAGGAGCGGGCCCACGGCGCCGAGCCCGCCGACCCCGTGGCCTGAGCCGGCCGCCCCACCCCACGCCCCGCCTGACAAGGATGACCCCATGACCGATCTCGTCGATCCGGCCCGCGCCGCGGACGGCTTCCGTTCCGGCTTCGTCTCGCTCGTGGGCCGGCCGAACGCCGGCAAGTCCACGCTCACCAACGCGCTGGTGGGGGAGAAGGTGGCGATCACCTCCTCCAAGCCCCAGACCACGCGCCACACCATCCGCGGAATCGTCCACCGCGAGGACTTCCAGCTCGTGCTCGTGGACACCCCGGGCCTGCACCGGCCCCGCACCCTGCTCGGCGAGCGCCTCAACGACCTCGTGGCGGAGACGCTCAACGAGGTCGACGCCGTGGGCATGTGCCTGCCGGCCGACGAGGCGATCGGTCCCGGCGACCGGTTCATCGCCCAGCAGCTCTCCTACCTGCACCGCACCCCGGTGGTCGCCGTGGTGACGAAGACGGACAAGGTGGGCCCGGAGCAGCTCATGGCGCAGCTCGTGGCCGTGACCGCGCTGGGCGACGAGGTCCTCGGACCGGAGAACGACGGGGAGGGCTTCGCGGCCGTCGTCCCGGTCTCGGCGGTGGCCGGCCGCCAGGTCGACGACGTCCTGGGCGTCTTCGCGGGCCTGCTGCCGGCCGGGCCGCCCCTGTACCCCGACGGCGAGCTCACGGACGAGCCGGAGGCGGTCATGGTCGCCGAGCTCATCCGGGAGGCGGCCCTGGAGGGCGTGCGCGACGAGCTGCCGCACTCGGTGGCCGTGGTGGTCGAGGAGATGTCCCTGCGCGAGGACCGCCCCGCGGATCGGCCCCTCATGGACGTGTGGGCGAACGTCTTCGTCGAGCGGGACAGCCAGAAGGGCATCATCATCGGCAAGGGCGGCTCCCGGCTGCGTGAGATCGGCGCGCAGGCGCGGGCGGGCATCGAGCGCATGCTCGGCACCAAGGTGCACCTGGACCTGCGGGTCAAGGTCGCCAAGGAGTGGCAGCGCGACCCCAAACAGCTCGGCCGACTCGGCTTCTGAGCCGGAGGCCCCGGCCCGGGCGCGCACGCGCCGGAGCGGGCCGCCGTCGTCGTGCGTCACACGGGGACGGCCTCCTGTGGCCCGGCCCACCTCGGTGCTAGGGTCGGGGGCATGTCCCTCCGCCTCGCGACGACAGCGCCGGCCACGGCCCGCCTGCTACTTCCCGGCCGCACGGGGTCCCCGTGCCAGGCCGTGATCCACGCCGCCTGAGCGCACGCGGAGGCAGGACGCCTCCCACCGGACCGGACACCCCGTGCGGAGTCCCTGACCTCCCGGTCCGGCCACCGACCACCCACCTTTCGCGCGCCCGCCGCGCGCACGTCGAGGGAGAACACGCATGAGCGCCCACCTGCAGAAGTCGTCGGGGATGAAGTTCCACAAGTACGTCCCGTTCCAGGACCAGATCGAGGTCGCCCTGCCGGACCGCACCTGGCCGGACAAGGTCATCGAGAAGGCGCCGCTGTGGTGCGCCGTGGACCTGCGCGACGGCAACCAGGCCCTGATCGACCCCATGGGCCCCGAGCGCAAGCTGCGCATGTTCCAGCTGCTCGTCGGCATGGGCTTCAAGGAGATCGAGGTCGGCTTCCCGTCCGCCTCGCAGACCGACTACGACTTCGTCCGTCAGCTCATCGAGGGCGACCACATCCCGGACGACGTCACCATCCAGGTCCTCACCCAGTCCCGTGAGCACCTGATCGAGCGCACCTTCGAGGCGCTCGAGGGCGCCGACCGGGCCATCGTGCACCTGTACAATTCGACGTCGGTGCTGCAGCGCCGCGTGGTGTTCCGGCAGGACGAGGACGGGATCGTGGACATCGCGACCTCCGGCGCGCGCCTGGTGAAGAAGTTCGAGGAGCAGCTGAGGGGCACGCAGATCACCTACGAGTACTCGCCCGAGTCCTACACGGGCACCGAGCTCGAGTTCGCCCGGCGCATCTCGGACGAGGTGGCCACGGTCCTGGAGGCCTCCACCGACCGCAAGATGATCCTGAACCTGCCGGCGACGGTGGAGATGTCCACCCCGAACGTGTACGCCGACTCGATCGAGTGGATGCACCGCAACCTGGAGCACCGCGACTCGCTCATCCTCTCCCTGCACCCGCACAACGACCGCGGCACGGGCGTGGCCGCCGCCGAGCTGGGCTACCTGGCCGGGGCGGACCGCATCGAGGGGTGCCTGTTCGGCAACGGCGAGCGCACCGGCAACGTCGACCTGGTGACGCTGGGCATGAACCTGTACTCGCAGGGCATCGACCCCATGATCGACTTCTCCGACATGGACCACATCAAGCGCACGGTCGAGTACTGCAACCAGCTGGCCGTGCCCGAGCGCTCGCCCTGGGGCGGCGACCTCGTCTTCACGGCCTTCTCCGGCTCCCACCAGGACGCCATCAAGAAGGGCTTCGAGGCGATGGAGGTCGACGCGAAGGCGGCCGGCACGGACGTGGACGGCATCCCGTGGGCCGTGCCGTACCTGCCCATCGACCCGAAGGACATCGGCCGCTCGTACGAAGCCGTCATCCGCGTGAACTCGCAGTCCGGCAAGGGCGGCGTCGCCTACCTGCTCAAGTCCGAGCACAACCTGGACCTGCCGCGCCGCGCGCAGATCGAGTTCTCCCACGTCATCCAGGATCTGGCCGACGCCCAGGGCGGCGAGGTCTCCGGCGCCGACCTGTGGCGCGTGTTCCAGGACGAGTATCTGCCCGCCGACGCGGCGGAGGCGCAGTGGGGCCGCTACCGGCTCCGCTCGGTCTCCTCGGCCTCCGGCGAGGACGGCGCGTTCCGGATGGAGGCCGAGCTCGAGGTCGACGGCGTCACGCAGACCCGCACGGCGCAGGGCAACGGCCCGATCGACGCGTTCCTGCGCATCCTCGGCGAGGAGGGCGTGGACGTCCGCGTGCTCGACTACTCCGAGCACGCACTGTCCGAGGGCGGCGCGGCCATGGCCGCCGCCTACGTGGAGGCGGCCGTGGGCGACCGTGTCCTCTGGGGCGTCGGCCTGGACCACAACACCACCACCGCCTCGCTGAAGGCCGTGGTGTCCGCGGTGAACCGCGCCCTGCGCGCGTGAGCGGCTCCGGCTCCTCCCGGCGGGGTGCGCGGCACGGCGGCTACGCGGCGAACTCGTTCCGCACCGAGGCCATCGTGCTGCGCACCCACCGTCTGGGGGAGGCCGATCGCATCATCGAGGCGCTCACCCCCGAGCACGGCCTGGTCCGGGCCGTGGCCAAGGGGGTGCGCAAGACCTCCTCCCGGCTGGGCTCGGTGGTGGAGCCGTTCATGCACTCCACGCTCCAGCTCGCACGCGGCCGGGGGGAGCTGCACACCGTGAGCCAGGCGCAGCTGCTGCACCCGTACGCAACGATGCTGGCCGCCGACTACGACGCCTACACCGTCGCCGGCGCCCTCGCCGAGGCCGTCGAGCGGGTCCCCGCGGTCGACGACGACGGCCGGCGCGCCCAGTACCGCCTGTTCCACGGCGCGCTGGCCGCGCTGGCCCGCGGCGCGCACGACCCGCGCCTGATCCTGCACTCGTTCCTGCTGCGCGCGCTCGCCCAGGCCGGCTGGGCCCCGACCTTCGACCGGTGCGCCCGCTGCGGCGCCCCCGGCCCGCACACGGCACTGCACGTGGGCCTCGGCGGGGCCGTCTGCCCCGAGTGCAGGCCACCCGGTGCCGCTCACCCGGCCCCGGAGACCTTCGACCTGCTCTCGGCCCTCGCGGCGGGGGACTGGGCCACCGCGGACGCCTCCGGGGCCCCCGCCCGCCGCGAGGCGGCCGGTATCGTGGCGGCGTACCTGCAGTTCCACGCCGAGCGGCGCCTGGTGTCCCTGTCCGTCCTGGACCAGGACCTCGGCCTCCCCGCCCCGCGCGTCGAGAGGAGACCATGAGCGCCGACCGAGCCCCGCAGCCCCCACCGCCGCACCCCTCGGGTGCGGTCGCCCCGCGGATCGACCCGCGTTTCGTGCCCCGGCACGTGGCGATCGTGATGGACGGCAACGGACGGTGGGCCAACCAGCGCGGCCTGCCCCGCACCGAGGGCCATCGGGCCGGCGAGGCGGCGCTGCTGGACGTCGTCGCCGGGGCGGTGGAGCTGGGGATCGGCCACGTGTCCGCGTATGCGTTCTCCACCGAGAACTGGCGGCGCTCGGCGGAGGAGGTGCGCTTCCTCATGGGCTTCTCCCGGGACGTGCTGCGCCGGCAGCGGGACACCCTGCACTCGTGGAACGCGCGGATCCGGTGGAACGGGCGGGCCCCGCGCCTCTGGACCCCCGTGATCCGGGAGCTGCAGGAGGCCGAGGAGCTCACGCGCCACAACACCGGCACCACCCTGCACATGTGCGTGAACTACGGCAGCCGGGCCGAGATCCTGGACGGCGTCCAGGCGATCGCCGAAGAGGTCCGGGCCGGCCGGATGCGGCCGGGGGAGATCAGCGAGGACGTCATCACCCGCTACCTCGACCGCGGTTTCCGCACGGGTCAGGACGTCGACGTCGTCCCGGACGTGGACCTGTTCCTGCGGACCTCGGGGGAGCAGCGCCTGTCCAACTACCTGCTGTGGCAGTCCGCCTACGCGGAGCTGCTGTTCCTGGACGTGCTGTGGCCGGACGTCGACCGGCGGACCCTGTGGGCCGCCGTCGAGACCTACGCCCGACGGGACCGCCGCTACGGCGGCGCCGTGGACACCCCTCAGCCGGCACCGTCGTCCGGCGCGCCGGACTCGGCCTCGGACGCCGACGGCGGCGCGTAGGCGCCCAGCCACGTGAGCGTCGCGGCACCGGCCGCCTCGCGCACCGACGCGGGGGAGGCGAACACGTCGTGCAGCGCGTCGGGGAGCCGGTGGACGGTCACCCGGTCGCCGAGCCGCAGGGAGCGGCGGGCCATGGCGTCGGGGTCCAGGACGATGTCCGAGGTCAGCATCGCCTCGCCGTAGGACGTGCCCCGATGCCCGCGCGCGGAGACGAGCACGAGGATCGGCACGGAGACGTCGAGCCGCCCGGCCACGGCCCGGTGCCCCGAGAGGACCGCGCTCAGCCAGGCGGCCGGCACCTCGAACGCGTGCGGGGGACGCCAGAGCGGGTGCAGGTCCCATTCGCCCTCGGCCTGGTCCGAGAGGGTGCGCCAGTAGTGGTCGATGCGCGGCAGCGTGAGCATGGCGTAGGGCTTCATGGCGGAGACGGGCCCCACGATGGACTTCGCCAGCAGGCGCACCCCCGCGCTGCCCTGCATCTCCAGCCATGGGCTGTTGAGCACGAGCGCGGCGAGGCGGCCGGGATTCCGGTCCGCCCACAGCGCGGCGATCAGCCCGCCGGTGGAGTGTCCCATGAGGATGGGCGGCAGCGGGTGATCCTGGGCGATGGTCTCGAACGCGGCCTCGAGGTCCGCGTCGTAGCGGGTCAGGTCGTCCGTCCAGCCGGGCGTCTGTCCCGCGCGCAGCGAGCGGCCGTAGTGGCGGAGGTCGACGGCGTGGAAGGCGTAGCCGGCGGCCTCGAACGCGTGGGCGAGCGGGGCGTTGTAGAAGTAGTCGCTCCAGCCGTGCACCGAGAGGATGGGCCGGCGGGCCGGGTCACGGGGGGCGTCGGTGCGCGGACGCACCACTGTGACAAGGTTCTGTCCTTGTTCATCGGTGTCGAGGCCGAGGGTGCATCGTTCGAAGCCCGGCAGTCCGTCCGGGACCCAGCCCAGGCCCGGCGGGTCGTCGAGGAACGGGCGGGTGTCCTCCTCCGTCGGTCCGCCGGCGGGGGCGCCGTGCGGGGCGGAGGGGTCCGGGGGCGGCGGCTGGATCGGGTCACGGGCCATCCGACCACTCTAGGAGGACCCTGGGCGGGCGGGAGGCCCGTGCGAGGATGGGGGCATGCAGCTGCCTGATCCCAAGTCCGCCGTCGACGGCCTCCTGACCTCCCGCGCGCCTCGCCTGTACCCGCCCTTCTTCCGTGCCGTGTTCGGCGGCATGGACGCGGAGCAGGCGCACCATCGGGGCTTCGACGCGATCCGGCTGGTCGAGCGCACCGGGGCGTCCGCCGCCCTGCGCGCCGCCTTCCGCCCGGACCCGCTGCTCGCGCGCACGGTCATGGGCCTGCGGTTCCCGACGCCCTTCGGCCTGGCCGCGGGGTTCGACAAGGACGGCCGGGGGACCGCCGCCCTGGCCGACCTCGGGTTCGGCCACATCGAGGTCGGCACGATCACGGCGCAGCCGCAGCCCGGCAACCCGCAGCCCCGACTGTTCCGTCTCGTGGACGACCGGGCGCTGGTCAACCGCATGGGCTTCAACAACGACGGCGCGGCGGCCGTCGCCCCCCGCCTGGCGCGGACCCGGCAGACCCTGGAGCGCCGCTTCGGTCCGACCCGGCCGGTCCTGGGCGTGAACATCGGCAAGACCAAGGTGGTCCCGCTCGAGGACGCGGCGGACGACTACCGGGCCTCGACCCGCCTGCTCGCGCCCCACGCCGACTACCTGACGGTCAACGTGTCCTCCCCGAACACGCCGGGGCTGCGCCAGCTGCAGGAGATCGACGCGCTGGAGCCGATCCTCACGGCGGTGCGCGAGGAGGCCGACCGTGCGGTCCCGGGCCGGCGGGTGCCACTGACCGTGAAGATCGCCCCGGACCTGGCGGACGACGACGTGCGCGCCGTCGGGGCGCTCGCCGAGCGCCTCGGGCTCGACGGCGTCATCGCGACCAACACGACCGTCTCCCGCGAGGGTCTGCGCACCCCGCGTGCCGACGTGGACGCCCTGGGCGCGGGCGGCCTGTCCGGGGCCCCGCTGCAGGAGCGGTCGATGCGGGTGCTGCAGGTCCTGCGGGCGGCGCTGCCGACGGGCACCGCCGTCGTCAGCGTGGGCGGCGTGACGGACGCCGACGACGTCCAGGCCCGGCTCGACGCGGGCGCGGACCTCGTCCAGGGCTACACCGCGTTCCTCTACGAGGGCCCGTTCTGGGCCGGCCGGATCACCGCCGGGCTGGCCCGGTCCCTGCGGGGCTGACGGTCTGCTCGCCGGGGACGCGACGGCCCGGACCCACCGGGGTCCGGGCCGTCGCGCGGTGTCGTGTCAGGCGGGGTACTCGCCCCGCTTGACCTGGGGCTTGGGCAGACGCAGGCGGCGGAACTGCAGGGCCCGCATGATGCCGTAGAAGCCGGTCCCGGACTCCGGCGTGCCGAAGCGCTCCGTGAGGCCCTTCTTGATGTGCCGGCTGACCAGGAAGCTCTCGATGAGCACGAGGGCCACGAGGACGTACAGGCTGATCATCAGGATCAGCTGCGCCTCGCGGCCGGGGATGAACATGAGCAGGACGTAGGCGAAGACGACGGGCATGAGCCACTCGCCGATGCCGGTGCGCGCGTCCACGTAGTCACGGACCCAGCGCTTCTGCGGTCCCTTGTCGCGTGCCGGGAGGCCGCGCTCGTCCCCGGTCTCCAGCGCGGCGCGCTGGCGCATCCGCTCCTGGGCCATCGCCTGACGCTCGGCCTTGCGGGCCGCCTTGCGATCTTCGGGGACCAGGGTGCGACGGCGCGCGGCCTCCTGGTCGCGGCGCCGTGGAGTCGGGCCCTTCTTGCCCTGCGAGCGGTCGCGCGGCGCGGCCCCGGACACGGCGCCCTCGGCGGGAGCAGCCGAGGAGCCGTGAGTCGAGGGGGCGGGCGCGGTCTCGGGGGTCTTGTCTCGCTTGAACACCCGTCCAGTCTAGTGGTGGGGCGCGTCCGGCCCGGCCGGGGGCACGACCCTCGGCCCCGCCGCCGTCTACGCTGGCCGTCATGACTGACATCACCTCCCGTGCGCCGCAGGACGCGGCCCTCGTCTCCGCCGTCCGTGAGGCCGTCGAGGCCCGTTTCCCGACGACCCTCCAGACCCTCACCGACCTCGTGGCGATCCCGGGCATCGCCTGGGACTCCGCGGACCGCACCCAGCTCGAGCGGTCCGCCGAGGCTGTCGCGGGCCTGCTGCGCGAGGCGGGCCTGCAGGATGTGGAGATCGTGACCGAGACCCGCGACGACGACCGGCCCGGCGGGCCGGCGGTGATCGGCGAGAAGCCCGGCGCCTCCGACAAGCCCACCGTCTTGTTGTATGCCCATCATGACGTGCAGCCGCTCGGGGACGAGGACCTCTGGGACACCCCGCCGCTCGTGGCCACCGAGCGCGGCGGGCGGCTGTACGGCCGCGGCGCCGCCGACGACAAGGCCGGCATCATGGTCCACCTCGCCGCCCTCGCCGCCCTGCGGGACGTCCTGCCCGACGCCGGCGTCGGCGTCCGCGTCTTCATCGAGGGCGAGGAGGAGGCCGGCTCGCCCACCTTCCGCACCTTCCTGGAGAAGCACCGGGCGCGCCTCGACGCCGACGCGATCGTGGTCGCGGACTCGTCCAACTGGGCCGTGGGGGAGCCCGCGCTGACCACCTCCCTGCGCGGGCTGGTGGACGGCACGGTGACCGTCCGGGTGCTCGACCACGCCGTGCACTCCGGCATGTTCGGCGGGCCGGTCCTGGACGCCGTCGTCCTGCTCTCGCGGCTGATCGCCACGCTCCACGACGCGGACGGCGCGGTCGCCGTGCCCGGCCTCGAGCCGCGGCAGACCGCGGGCCTGGACTACCCCGAGGACGTCTTCCGCGCGGACGCGGGCGTGCTGGACGGGGTGACCCTGGCCGGCCGCGGCCCGGTCGCGGACCGGCTGTGGAACGCTCCCGCGCTGAGCATCATCGGGATCGACGCGCCCTCGGTCGCGGAGTCCTCGAACACGATCCAGCCCGCGGCGCGCGCGAAGTTCTCGCTGCGCCTGGGCCCCGGCATGGAGCCCGCGGAGGCCTTCGAGGCGCTGCGCACCCACCTGGAGGCGCAGTCCGCGGCGGTGCTCGGCGCGGAGACCACGGTCACCGCGGGGGAGTTCGGTCAGCCGTTCACGACGGACACCTCGGCCCCCGCCGCGGCCGCGATGATGGCCGCCCTGGAGGACGCCTGGGGCGTCGAGCCCCGGGCGATCGGCATGGGCGGCTCCATCCCGTTCACCGCGGACCTCGCCGAGGTCTTCCCGGAGGCCACCCTCCTCATCACGGGCGTGGAGGACCCGGACACGCGGGCGCACTCGGCCAACGAGTCGCTGCACATCGACGACTTCCAGCGGGCCGTCGTGGCCGAGGCGCTCTGGCTCGCGCGGCTCTCGGCGTGAGCGCCGCCCGGCCCGTCGGTGCGGCGGGCCGGGAATGCCCCGTGGGCGGCTAGTGTTGCCCGGGAGACCACACGCGCGTGACGGCCCCGTCCGCGCCCCATGATCTGAGGAGGTCACGATGGCTCTGTCCGCAGAGGAGACCGGCGTCGAGATCGGCGCGACCCAGGACGCCGAGGGCCTGCCCCCGCACGAGGTCGAGCTGACCGACGTGGCGGCCGGCAAGGTGCGCTCGCTGCTCGAGCAGGAGGGCCGCACGGACCTGCGGCTGCGCGTCGCCGTGCAGCCGGGCGGCTGCTCGGGCCTGATCTACCAGCTCTACTTCGACGAGCGCGTCCTCGACGGCGACACCGTCCGTGACTACGACGGGGTCGAGGTGATCGTCGACAAGATGAGCGTGCCCTACCTCATGGGCGCGACCATCGACTTCGAGGACACCATCTCGAAGCAGGGCTTCACGATCGACAACCCCAACGCAGGCGGCTCGTGCGCCTGCGGCGACTCCTTCCACTGATCTGCGGGCGCCCGGAGCGCCACGGACCGCGAACCGGCGGGTCGGCCTCGGCCGGCCCGCCGTCGTCGTGCCCGGGCACCGCGCCCAGGATGCTCGGACCCGACTCCCAGACACGATCGGCACGTGTCACGGTGCGGAGAATCCGCGTGTTTCGGCTTAGACTGGCTCTGAATCATCAGGGCATACCCGTGCTCCCTGCGAGGACGCTGCGAGAAGCCGCCGAATCGCCGGGGGAGCGGGGACGCCCCTCGCACACGAGATGAAGAGGAAGGCCGTCTGTGAGAGCACAGAATGACGCCGGACGTCGGACCCGCCGCCGCTGGACCGCCGGTGCCGTGGGCACCACGGCGCTCCTGGTGCTGACCGGCTGTTCGGCAGAGGTCCAGCGCGGCTGGTACCCCGGCACCCGGGACACCACCAACCACAACGCCCAGCTCACCGACCTGTGGGTGAACTCCTGGATCGCGGCCATGGTCGTCGGCCTGCTGGCCTGGGGCGCCATGATCTGGTGCATGGTGGCGTACCGCCGCCGCAAGAACGACCAGGGCTTCCCGAAGCAGACGGCCTACAATGTGCCGCTCGAGACCATGTTCACGGCCATCCCGATCCTGATGGTCTTCACTTTCTGGGGCTTCACCGACCGCGTCCAGACCGAGGTCGACCGCCCCGTGGACGACTCGCCGCTGACCGTCACCGTGTACGGCAAGCAGTGGTCCTGGGACTTCAACTACTCCTACGAGCAGGAGAACGGCGAGGTCATCGAGGCCTACTACTCCGGCATCCAGGCCCAGCTGGACGGCACCGAGGGCGTGCGTGACACCCTTCCGGTCCTGTACCTGCCGAATGACGTGCCGGTGCACTTCGAGCTGAAGTCCCGTGACGTGGCCCACTCCTTCTGGATCCCGCAGTTCCTCCAGAAGCGCGACATGGTGCCCGGCAAGACCAACCACCTGTACCTGACCCCCCAGGAGCTGGGCAGCTACGACGGCAAGTGCGCCGAGCTGTGCGGCGAGTCCCACTCCGAGATGCTCTTCAACGTGGAGGTCGTCGACGAGGCGGAGTTCGTCCAGCGCCTCGAGGAGATGGAGCCGGGTCAGGTGGGCGACGAGTACAGCCGCAATCCCAACAACAACCCTGACGGCGCCGGGACGATGGAGCGCGATCTCCAGACCCCCCGCGGTGGAGGTAGCCACTGATGACCACTTACGAGTACGCAACGGATGAGGTGCGCTCACAGGCGCAGCCTCGTGTGGTGCCCCGTTCGCTGGGCAAGATCGTCGTCAGCTGGCTGACGACGACCGACCACAAGGTGCTCGGGTACATGTACCTGATCACGTCCTTCGTCTTCTTCTGCATCGGCGGCGTCATGGCCCTCATGATCCGCGCGGAGCTCTTCGAGCCCGGCATGCAGATCCTGCAGACGAAGGAGCAGTACAACCAGCTGTTCACCATGCACGGCACGCTCATGCTGCTCATGTTCGCGACCCCGCTCTTCACGGGCTTCGCCAACGTGCTGGTGCCGCTGCAGATCGGTGCTCCGGACGTGTCCTTCCCGCGTCTGAACGCCTTGGCGTTCTGGTTCTTCCTGTTCGGCTCCCTCATCGCGACCGCCGGGTTCCTCACCCCGCAGGGTGCGGCCTCGTTCGGCTGGTTCGCCTACGCCCCGCTCTCCAACACCACGTTCTCGCCGGGCGTCGGCGGTGACCTCTGGGTGTTCGGTCTGGTCCTCCAGGGCTTCGGCACGATCATGGGCGGCGTCAACTTCATCACCACGATCCTGACGATGCGTGCTCCTGGCATGACGATGTGGCGCATGCCGATCTTCACCTGGAACACGCTCATCACCAGCATCCTGATCATGATGGCGTTCCCGCCGTTTGCCTCCGCGCTCTTCGCGCTGGGCCTGGACCGTCGCTTCGGCGGCCACATCTTCAACCCGGAGAACGGCGGCGCCATCCTGTGGCAGCACCTCTTCTGGTTCTTCGGCCACCCCGAGGTGTACATCATCGCCCTGCCGTTCTTCGGCGTCGTGTCGGAGATCATCCCGGTGTTCTCCCGCAAGCCGATCTTCGGCTACAAGTCCATCGTGTTCGCGACGACGGCGATCGCCGCGCTCTCCGTGACGGTGTGGGCGCACCACATGTACGTGACCGGCGCCGTGCTCCTGCCGTTCTTCTCCGTGATGACCATGCTCATCGCGGTCCCGACCGGCGTGAAGTTCGTGAACTGGATCGGCACCATGTGGCGCGGTTCGATCACCTTCGAGACCCCGATGCTGTGGACGCTCGGCTTCATGGTCACCTTCCTGTTCGGTGGCCTGACCGGCGTCATCCTGGCGTCGCCGCCCCTGGACTTCCAGGTGTCCGACACCTACTTCGTCGTGGCGCACTTCCACTACGTCATCTTCGGCACCGTGGTGTTCGCGATGTTCGCCGGCTTCTTCTTCTGGTGGCCCAAGTTCACCGGCAAGATGCTGAACGAGCGTCTCGGCAAGATCCAGTTCTGGCTGCTGTTCGTGGGCTTCCACGGCACGTTCCTGATCCAGCACTGGCTCGGCGTCATCGGCATGCCCCGCCGCTATGCGGACTACATGGTGGAGGACAGCTTCCAGGCGATGAACGCGTTCTCCTCGGTCTTCTCCTTCGTTCTCGGCGCGTCGCTGATCCCGTTCTTCTGGAACGTCTACATCACCTCGCGCTATGGCAAGAAGGTCACCGTGGACGACCCGTGGGGCTTCGGCGCCTCGCTCGAGTGGACCACTTCGTGCCCGCCGCCGCGGCACAACTTCCACTCCCTGCCGCGCATCCGCTCCGAGCGTCCGGCGCTGGATCTGCACCACCCGGAGCTCTTCCCGCACTCGCCTCAGAACACGTCTGAGGCCTTCGGAGAGAAGGTGTCCCGGTGAAGGTCGCAGCGAACATCTTCTGGGTGATCGGCCTGTTCTTCGTGGCCGCAGGCACCCTGTACGGATTCTGGATCGAGTGGACTGAGTGGGCTGGCATCCCGGCCCTCTACGCCCTGAGCGCGATGTCCTGGATGATCGCCTGGTACCTGCGGGCCGCCGAGCACAAATACGGCGTCGGCCCTGCAGATGACGAGGACGGTCAGATCGTCGAGTACGCCGGCACCTACGGCACCTTCGCTCCCTGGAGCTGGTGGCCGCTGGGCCTCGGCCTGGGCTGCGCGATCATCGTGACCGGCCTGGCCGTCGGCTGGTGGGTCTTCATCATCGGCATCGTCGCCGCCGCCTACTTCACCTTCGGGTGGGTCTACGAGTTCTCTCGGGGCAAGTACGCCCACTGACCTGGCCGTCGTCGAACGCCGCAGGCCGGACCCCTCGGGGGTCCGGCCTGCGGCGTTTCCCTGGGAGCTGAGTACGGCCAGCCCGCCGTCGCGGCGGCCAGCCCCTGCGCCGCGGGGCCGGTCACGGCGACCGGCCTACTCGCCGCTCGGGGGCCAAGCGTGGTGCCCGGGTGAAGGGTTCGCCTGGTGGCCCGTCCCGCTGTCTCGTGGTCTCCGTAGGCCCGGGCATCGACCGCCGCGCAGAGTCAGCGGCGCGCCAGGAGCGCCTCACCGCGCTGCCCATGACGACGTCTGCGTGCCGCGGCGGCACTTGAATGGGCCGTCCCGTCGCGCGTCCCGTTGATGCCCGTGCCCGCGACTCCTACGCCGCTCTCAGCGGCCGGAACGAGCCTCGTCACGTAGAGACCGGGCAGGGGAGTCGCACGGGGTGCAGGCCAGCAGGGCCGTCGCTTGTGACGGTCCACGTGGCGAGGTGAGGGTGACACTTTCGGTGGGCGCCGGACGAGGCCCCCTCCGCCCCCTCTGCACCGTCCGAGGGGGCGGGGCCGGCCCGGCCTCCGGAGAGCCCGTGGCCGCGTCCGCACGGGCACCTGCCACGCACTGTCGACAGCTCCTCGGTCAGGAAGAAAGGGCTGGCCGGTGGTTGCGGCGATGGGCCTCATCATCACCATCGGTGCATCGGTGCATCGGTGCAGCGGAGTACGGCTTGGCTCTGCACCGGTGCCCACCATGTTGACCGTGACGCCGTGGCCTGCATCCGGGCCGTCGTCCATCTCGGGGCCCAGGGGTGGCGGATGGCCACCCTGCCGGGACAGCCCCCGCCGCCAGGACACACCGTCGGGCACGGGCCCGCGGCACCTGGGAGTCCGGAACCGGGCACGTGGCCGTCAGCAGGGGCCGGGCACGTCCCAGGCTGGCGGGAAACGCTGGGCAGGCCCACGGGGGTGGCCCGGGACCGGCGGGCCTGAACCCTTCGCCGTCCATGCGGGCCGATGCGCGCCGCGGCGTCGGGGCTGCTCAGGGCAGCGCGTCCTCGAGGTCACCCTGGGAACGTCGAAGGGCCCCACGCACCATGGTGCGTGGGGCCCTTCGTCAGGGAATCAGCCGCTCGGGATCAGCGATCCAGGTGAGGGGCGTGCGAGCCGTGCTCGAGCTCGACCGCGGACTCCTCGTGGCCGTGCTGGCCGTGGGTGCGGGCCTCCACCAGCTCCTCGCGGGAGACCGGGGCGACGCGATCCTGGTAGAACATGCGGTTCAGGCCGGCACGGGCCTTCTCCAGCGCGCCCACCTTGCCGTTGCGGCCGGGCATGGCCGGCACCGGGCGGCGGTCCTCGAAGGACACCAGGCGGTACAGCTCGTAGTCGGTGAGCTGGCGGTGACGCTCGTGGAAGCCGCCCTCGGGGGACATCTCGATGACGCCGGCCTCGTGGCCGTGGAGCACCAGCTCACGGTCCTTGCGCTGCAGGGACAGGCAGATGCGGCGGGTCACGATGAAGGCGATCACCGGGCCGAGGAAGAACAGCGCGCGCAGCACGTACAGCACGTCGTTCAGGGAGAGGTGGAAGTGGGTGGCGATGAGGTCCGAGGACGCGGCCGCCCACATGACGCAGTACCAGACGACGGCGGCCACGCCGATGCCCGTGCGGGCCGGGGCGTTGCGCGGACGATCGAGCAGGTGGTGCTCAGTGTTGTCCTTGGTGATCCACCGCTCGATCCAGGGCCAGGTGCACATGCCGACGAGCAGGACGCCGACCGGGATCAGCGGCACGAGCACGCCCATGGGCAGGGACACCGAGGAGCCCCACGGCATCGGGATGTTCCAGAGGAAGGAGTAGTCGCCGATCATGCCCGGCATGAGGCGCAGGGCGCCGTCGAACACGCCGATGTACCAGTCGGGCTGGGTGCCGGCCTGCACCGGGGACGGATCGTACGGGCCGTAGTTCCAGTTGGCGTTGATCGTCACCGTGGAGGCGATGAGCGCGAGCACACCGAACACGATGAAGAAGAAGCCGCCGGCCTTGGCCGCGTACACGGGGCCCACCGGGTAGCCGACCACGTTGTCCTCGGTGCGGCCCGGGCCCGGGTACTGGGTGTGCTTGTGCACGACGACCATGAACAGGTGGATGCCGATCAGCAGCAGGATGGCGGCCGGCACGATCATGATGTGCAGGGCGTACAGGCGGCCGATGACCGAGTGGCCGGGGAACTCGCCGCCGAAGAAGAAGGCGGAGAGGTACGTGCCCACCAGCGGCAGCGACTTCAGGATGCCGTCGATGATGCGCAGGCCGTTGCCGGAGAGCACCTCGTCGGGCAGGGAGTAGCCGGTGAAGCCGGCGGCCCAGCCGGCCATCAGCAGGAAGCAGCCGACCAGCCAGTTCAGCTCACGCGGGCGACGGAACGCGCCGGTGAAGAACACGCGCAGCATGTGGACGGACATGGCCGCCACGAACATCAGCGCCGCCCAGTGGTGCAGCTGGCGCATGAACAGGCCGCCGCGCACGTCGAACGAGATGTCCAGGGTCGAGGCGTAGGCCGCGGACATCTCGATGCCGCGCAGCGGGGCGTAGGCCCCGTCGTAGACGACCTCCGACATGGAGGGGTCGAAGAAGAGGGTGAGGAACGCGCCGGACAGCAGCAGGATGACGAAGCTGTACAGGGCGACCTCGCCGAACATGAACGTCCAGTGGTCCGGGAAGATCTTGCGGCCGAAGAACTTCACGATCGGCGACATGCCCATGCGAGTGTCGACGAAGTTGGCGATGCGGCCGGTCGTGGTCGCCGGCTGGAACTCATTCACGGTGGTGCTCATAGGTGTCAGCCACGCTCCCAGTAGACAGGCCCGACGGGCTCATGGAAATCGCTCTGGGCCACGAGGTAGCCCTCATCGTCCACGGTGATCGGCAGCTGCGGCAGCGCGTGGCTGGCCGGGCCGAAGATGACCTTGCACTCCTGCGTCAGGTCGAAGGTCGACTGGTGGCAGGGGCAGAGCAGGTGGTGGGTGTGCTGCTCGTACAGGGCGATCGGGCAGCCCACGTGCGTGCAGACCTTGGAGTAGGCGAAGATCCCGTCCACGTTCCAGTCCTCGCGACCCGGGGTGATCTTCACCTTGGCCGGGTCGAGGCGCATGAGCAGGACGACGGCCTTGGCCTTCTGGTTGAGCTTGTCAGGGCCCAGGTCGTTCAGGCCGTCGGGGATGACGTGCACGGCGGAGCCGAGCGTGACGTCCGAGGCCTTGATGGGGGAGCCGGTGGGGTCGCGCACGAGGCGCACGCCCTCGGCCCACATGGTGTGACGCAGACGCTCCGGACCGAAGTTGTGGATCTCCTCATCCGAGAAGTTGTCCGAGTCGTCCAGATCGCGGAACACGGCGATGAACGGCAGGGGGGCCAGCAGGGCGGCACCGATCAGGGTGTTGCGCAGCAGGGGGCGGCGCTTGATCTGCGACTCGTCCAGGATCTCGGAGATCATCCCGGTGGCGGCCACGCGGTCGTCCTCCGAGCGGATCTCGTGACGGTCCTCCACGGTCTCGTGGTCGGGCATCAGGGTCTTGGCCCAGTGCACCACGCCGATGCCGATGCCGAACATGGCGAGGGCGGTGCCCAGGCCGAGCAGCAGGTTCTGCAGGTAGATCTTGCTGAACGCCTCGCCGTTGCCGATCTGCCCCACACCGAAGTAGCCGATGAAGAAGAGCACCGTGCCCACGATGGAGATGAGGAACATGACCGAGACCTGACGCTCGGCGCGCTTCGCAGCCTTCGGATCCTCATCGGCCAGGCGCGGACGGTGCGGAGGCAGGCCCGGGTTGTCGATCGCGTACCGGGGCGCGTCCTCGCCGGCGTGCTCGAGGGAATCCGAGCGGTGCTCGGTCCCTTCAAAGCCTTTCTCGCCCATATGTCCTGTTTCCTTTACTCGAGTGATGAATGTCGATGACGGGTGGTCGGCGCGCCTGCGCCGACGGGATCAGGAGGACCGGCTGGTGAGCCAGACCATGAAGCCGATGATCAGCGCCAGGCCAGCGGTCCAGATGAACAGGCCCTCGGAGACGGGGCCGAGCGAGCCGAGGGCGAGGCCGCCGGGGGAGCCCTGGTTCTCGATGGTCTTCAGGTAGGCGATGATGTCGCGCTTGTCCTCGGGCTTGATGTTCGAGTCGGAGAACACCGGCATGTTCTGCGGGCCGGTCTCCATGGCCTCGTAGATGTGCTTCTCCTCCACGCCCTGCAGAGAGGGGGCGTACTTGCCGCGGGTGAGCGCACCGCCGGCCGCGGCCGCGTTGTGGCACATGGCGCAGTTGATGCGGAACAGGTCGCCGCCGCGGGTGATGTCCACGTCCTCGTGGTTCACATCCAGGTACTCGTCCTCGGGGACGGCGGGGCCGGCACCCAGCGAGGCGACATAGGCGGCGAGCTGGGCCGTCTGCTCGTCGTTGAACTGGTTCGGCTTGACCTGGGCCTGCGGGCCGTTCATCTGCATCGGCATGCGGCCGGTGCCCACCTGGAAGTCGACGGAGGCGGCGCCGACACCGATCAGGGACGGGCCGGAGGGGCCCCCCGCGGCACCCGTGCCGTGGCACGAGGCGCAGTTCGCGTTGAAGAGCTTCTCGCCCTCGGAGATGTCATCAGCCGAGGCGGCCGCGGTGACCTGCGTGGCCGCCTGCGCCTGGTTCACGGTGCTCGCGACGGAGTACAGTCCGCCGGTCACCAGGAGTCCCAGCAGGAGGAGCGCCAGCCCCATCAGGGGATGGCGTCGGTTCTGCGAAAGTGCCTTCACGGGGGTTTCCTATCGTTCTCTTCCCGGGCGGGCCGCTCATGCTGCCGGCCCGGGCCTGAAGTCGGTGCGGTGAGTGGGGGTCGTCTTACTTCAGGAAGTAGACGATGAAGAACAGGGCGATCCAGACGACGTCCACGAAGTGCCAGTAGTAGGACACGACGATCGCCGACGTCGCCTCGTGGTGGCCGAAGCGGCGGGCCATGTAGGCGCGGCCGATGATGAAGAGGAACGCGATCAGGCCGCCGGTCACGTGGATGGCGTGGAAGCCGGTGGTGATGTAGAACGCCGAGCCGTACGCGTTCGCCGCGACGGTCACACCCTCGGAGACGAGAACCGCGTACTCGTAGGACTGCACCGCCACGAAGATCGAGCCCATGATGAAGGTCAGGATGAACCACTCGACCATGCCCCACTTCCCGAACTGCAGGAAGCCGCCGGTGCGGCGGGGCTGAAGGCGCTCGGCGGCGAGGACGCCGAACTGGGCGGTGACGGAGGAGAGCACCAGGATCGTCGTGTTCACCGCGGCGAGCGGGACGTTGAGGATCGCGGTGTGCTCGGCCCAGAGCTCCGGAGACGTGGAGCGCAGGGTGAAGTACATGGCGAAGAGCCCACCGAAGAACATGAGCTCGCTGGCAAGCCACACCATGGTCCCGACCTGCACCATGTTCGGCCGGCTCGGGAGCCCCGTGGTGGGCTGATGGAGAGTGGGGTTAGCTGTGGTCACCCAGCCATTATGGCCCCAAACACCGCCCGGGCGGTAAATCGAACTTACCGTGTCGCAGGACAGGTCGTCAGCACCGTCGGGGGGTTTCAGTGTCAGTCGGAGGCTGGCGTCCAGGGGATGTTCAGGTTCGCGGTGCGCGGCGCATGACATGGCGCGGTCCCGGGTGCGGCCGGGCCGCTAGGCTCAGTGCGTGAGCACCCCCGAGAACACCGCAGCAGTCCTGGGGACCTCCTGGCCGGAGGTCTTCCGCGCCCTCACCCTCGGTGAGGACCTCAGCGACGACGTCGCCGCGTGGGCCATGGGGGAGATGATGGCCGGCGACGCCACCGAGGGGCAGGTGGGGGGATTCCTCCTCGCCCTGGCCGCCAAGGGGGTGACGGTGCCGGAGCTGCGCGGCCTGACCGAGGCGATGGTCCAGGCGGCGAACCCGGTGCACGTGCCGGGGGAGACCCTCGACGTCGTGGGCACGGGCGGCGACCGCCTGGGGACCGTGAACCTCTCCACGATGTCCTCGCTCGTGGCCGCCGGTGCGGGCGCGCGGATCGTCAAGCACGGGAACCGCGGCGCCTCGTCCACCGCCGGCGCGGCCGACGTGATCGAGGCCCTCGGCGTGGACCTGTCCATGCCGGCCCGGAAGGCCGAGGAGTGCGCCGAGGCCGTGGGCATCACGTTCCTCTTCGCCCAGAACTACCACCCGTCCATGAAGTACGTGGCCCCGGTGCGCAAGCAGCTCGGCGTGCCCACCGTGTTCAACTTCCTCGGCCCCCTGAGCAATCCGGCCCAGGTCACCGCCCAGGCCCTGGGCTGCTCGAGCGAGGCCATGGTCCCGCTGCTCGCGCAGGTGCTCGCAGACCGGGGGGTGCGCGGCTTCGTCTTCCGCGGGGCGGACGGCCGGGACAAGATCACGACGTCGGGGCCGTCGACCGTCATGGAGGTCCGGGACGGTGTGCGCACCCACGAGCTCGATCCCCGGGAGCTGGGCATCGACCTGGCCCCCGTCCAGGCCCTGGCCGGGCGGGACGGCGCCTACAATGCGGCCCTCGTCCGCGCTCTGCTGGCGGGGGAGAAGGGCCCGATCCGCGACGCCGTCCTCCTCAACGCGGCCGCGGGCCTGACGGCCTGGGACCGCGACGCGGACGCGCCGCTGATGGAGCGGCTGGCGGCCAACATGGCGCGGGCCGCCGAGTCGATCGACTCCGGCGCCGCGCGTGACGTCCTGGACCGCTGGGTCGCCTTCTCCAGATCCTGATGGTGCGACGACGGGCCTTCCCCGGCGAGATGGGGCCCGTCGTGGAGAGGACGCTCAGGAGTCGAAGCCGAGCGCCCATCCCTCGCCGAGGTCCTCAGACGAGTAGGTCCGGAAGGCCAGCATGGTCTCGGTGTCCTGGATCCCGTCGACCTTGGAGAGGTGGTCGGCGATCACGTCGGCGAGGTCCTCATAGCGGCGCACCTTGACCATCGCCACCAGGTCCCACGCGCCGGTCACGGAGTAGACCGACCCGACCCCTTCGAGCGCAGCGAGGGCCTCGGCGGTCTCCGGGATGCTGGATTTGTCGGTCTTGATCAAGACGATGGCGGTGACCACGGGCGGTCCTCATTTCCTCGATGCTGCGGGTCCGGTGTCCGCGATGATCCTAGCTGCGCGCCGGGCCCTCACCTCCGGGTGCGGCGCACCAGCCAGGCGGTCACTGCCCGGCGGCCCAGGAGCAGGACGCCCAGCACCCCGAGCGCCACGAGCACGAAGGACACGGGTGCGCCACCGAGGCCGAAGGCCACGCGCAGGACCATCCCGACGGCGACGGTCCCCAGCCACACGATCACACCGTGGGGCCACACGCGGGCCCAGGTCCGGTGTCCGGAGGTCAGCCCGGTCATGAGCAGGAGACCCGCGAGGAACGGCGCCGCCGTGACCAGCAGGCCCACCGGCCCGCGCTCCGTGGAGTGCTGCCCCTGGCCCAGAGCCACGAAGAGGACGGTGAGCAGGAGGTCGACGGCAAGCGCAGGCAGGGCGCCGCGCGGGGCACGGTGCTCGGCGGGTACGACACGACGGGCGGTGGGGGAGGACGTCATGCATCCAGTCTGGCCCACCGCGAAGTCGAGGCGGATCGTACGGCCGGGGGCGGCTCGGCGAACGTGCCGTACGACAAGACATTGCCTTTGTCAGAGATAGACTCTGGGCATGGTGTCCGTACATCTGGTGCTCATCCGACCGACCACCGCCACGGCTGAGGACGCGCGGCGTCTGGCAACCGCGCTGCGCGACGATCCCCGCCCGGACGCGGCTGTGACCGCGGCGATGTGGCTCGGCGACGAATCCGACCCGGTGGACGACGATGCGGCGCCGCACGACGGCGAGCTGGCCGTCGTCCTCGACGACGCGGCGGCTGCGGTGGGCCTGGCGTTGTGGGCCGTGCGGACCGGGTCCTGGGCGGTGATGCTGGATCCCGAGGGTGGCTCCGACAAGGACTCAGCGTTGTCGTATCTGACGCCAGCCGAGCGGCGGCGCGCCCGGCGGGCACCGGGCCGACTCGTGCTGCCGGCCGGAGGTCGCCCGGGCCGCGCCTCGGAGTCCGGCCGAGAGGCTGATCTGCGCTGTGCGGAGGCCACCCTGCAGCTGGTCGCCGCAGTGGAACGGCGCCGGTCCGCTGACCAGCACGCGGCGGGACGGCTGGTCGAAGCCGGCGCCAGTCAACGAGAGGCGGCGGCCGAACTCGGGATCAGTCAGCAGGCCGTCTATTCCCGGTTGAGACACGGGCTCTGGCATGAGAGCCGGACGGCGGTGGCGGCCGTCCTGCCGTTGCTGGACCGGCTGTCCACAGACCCGGGGGAGTGAATCGCCGGTACGCGGCGCCGGCGTCGACCGGCGCGACCTCCTGGGCCAGGTCCCGATGTGGCGCGTGCCGTGCAGGCGACCGTCCGAAGGGGAGGCGAAGGACGGGCTAGTTGACATAATGTACATTATCGGCGCACTGCGGAACGGTGGACAGGGCGCCCTCCGCGGCGGGTCTCGCGCGTAGCCTGGACCCATGACGATCATGACCGACCAGCGCGACCGCCCCCTGCACGCGACGATCGCCGTCGTCCTGGCCATCGCCACGGCGGGCTACCTGGCTCCATGGGCCGTCGCCGCCGTCCGTGGCCGTTCCACCGTGTGGGCGGTGTTCTGGGTGAACCTGCTCACCGGGTGGACCGTCCTCGGCTGGTGCATCGCGCTGTACATGTCGCTCACCAGCCATCACCGGCTGCGGTCCTGGGGTCCGCGCGGCCTCTGACCGCGCGGACCGCCCCTCAGGTAAGACGCGCGACGACGGCCCGCACACCGTCTCCCTCGGCGATGAGGCACCGCGGGCCGTCGACGTCCGCCTCGCCCGTCTCCGACAGCTCGACCGGCACCTCGAGCTCCCCCGTCGCATCGGCGCCGATCACGCGGAGGGTGAGATCCGGGGCGCGCGTCTCGAGGTAGGTCCCGGACTCGTCGTGCATCTCGAGCCGGGCCTGCGGGATCTCGCCGCGCACGGCGGCCGCGAGGATACGGCGCGCGTCCGGGTCGGTGGCGGCGTCCACGACCCAGCGGTGTCCCAGGACGGAGTGCTCCACCTCGGCCACGACGTCCCCCTCGGCGGGTGCGTCGCCTCGGTAGGCGAACGCAGTCTGGTAGAGCCGGTCCCCCACGCGCACGAGCATCGACTCGACGCCGATCTCGCCGGTGGGATCGTCGAACCGGTACGAGCCGACCTTCTCGGCGGCCACGTCCTCGGGCAGTCCCTGCGCCACGAGGCGGCGGCGGATCCATTCGGGCTTGTCCGGGTCCAGGCGTGCGGTGTAGATGAGAGCCATGCCCCGACCGTAGCCCCGACGTCGTCCGCCCGGGAGGGCCCGCCGGCCGGCGGCGCGGCTCAGCCCTGCACGGCCCGCACGGCGTGGTCCATGGCCCGGTAGGCGTCGAGCTCGCGGGCTTCGGCCGCGCCACCGATCAGGCGCACCGCCTCCGGCGCGTAGCCCGCAGCCACCAGGTCCTCGACGAGATCCGTCTCGGACTCCTGCCCGGCGCACACGACGACGTCCGTCACGTCCAGGGTCAGCGCCCCGCGGGCCTCGGGGTCCTCCGGGGACGGCGCGGTCACGCGCAGGCCGTCGGGGCCGAGGCCCTCGTAGGTCACACCGGAGTGCAGGTGGACCCCGTGCCGCCGCAGCTCGGCGCGGTGCACCCAGCCGGTGGTGGGGCGCAGTCGGACGCCCATCGGTCCGGGGCTGCGCTGGAGCAGGTGGACCTCGCGTCCGGGGTGGGCCGCGGCCGGCTTCGCCAGCTGGCCCCGCGTCTCCGCGGTCAGGGCCACGCCCCAGCGGGCCCGCCAGTGCTCCTGCGTCTCGGGCGTCCCGTCCGGCCGTTCCGTGCCGGCCGCCAGGGCCTCGGCGACATCCACGCCCACGCCGCCGGCGCCGATCACCGCGACGCGCGGACCGACGTCGACGTGGCCCAGGACCACGTCGTCGTACGCATGGACGGCGGGCGCACCCGGCTCCCCCGCCCCGGGCAGAGCGACGGGCCGGGGCCGCACGCCGGTGGTGAGGAGCACCTCGTCGTAGCCCGGCCGCCCGTCGTCGGTCAGGAGTGTCTGTGCGGACACCTCCTCCCCGGTCACGAGCGTCACCCCGGATGCCGCCGCGCGGGCCGCCAGGTGCTCCAGCGCGGGACCGAACTCCTCCTTGCCGGGGATGCGTCGGGCGAGCCGGAACTGGCCGCCGGGCTCGGCGTGCCGGTCGAACAGGGTGACCTCGTGCCCGAACCGGGCCGCACGCTCCGCGGCCGTCAGGCCCGCCGGCCCGGCACCGACCACGGCGATCCGGCGACGGCGGGCGAGGGCCACCGGGACGGGCGCGGCGTACTCCGGCTCCGTCTCCCGCCCGGCGCGGGGGTTCATCAGGCACGAGACCTTGGCCCCGGTGAACACGTGGTCGAGGCAGGCCTGGTTGCAGGCGATGCACGGGGTCAGGGTCCGAGCGCGCGGGTCGCCGATCGCGGCCATCCAGTCGGGGTCCGCCAGCAGGGGCCGGGCCAGCCCGACGAGCGCGGCGGCCCCGGACGTCAGCGCCTCCTCCGCCTCGGCGGGGGTGGTCAACCGGTTGGAGGCGATCACGGGGATGTCGACGGCGGCGGTCAGGTCAGCCGAGGCGGCGAGGAACGCGGCGCGCGGCACGGAGGTCACGATGGTCGGCACACGCGACTCGTGCCACCCGATGCCGGTCATCAGGACGTCCGCTCCGGCGGCCTCGAAGGCCCGGGCGGTGTCCGCGATCTCCGCGCGCGTCTGCCCGTCGGGGACGAGGTCCGCCGCCGAGGTGCGCACCGAGAGCACGCCGCGCTCCCCCAGCGCCTCGCGCACGGCCGCGACCACCGCGACCGGGAACCGGCGTCGGCGCTCGGCGTCGCCCCCGTACTCGTCCGCGCGTCGGTTCGTCGCCGGGGCGAGGAACTGGTTGAGGAGGTAGCCCTCCGAGGCCATGATCTCCACGCCGTCGTATCCGGCCTCCAGGGCCAACGTGGCCGCGCGTGCGAACGCGTTCACGGTCCGCTCGATGTCCGCGGCCGTCATCTCCCGGGGCGTGTGCCGCGAGATCGGGGCTCGCACCGCGGAGGCCGAGACCAGGTCGGGGCTGGGGGCGTAGCGTCCCGCGTGCAGCAGCTGGGCGAGGATCCTGCCCCCGGCTGCGTGGACGGCGTCCGTGACGACGCGATGGGCGCGCGCGTCCTCCTCGCTGGCGAGCATCCCCCCGCCCAGCGTCACCGTGCCCTCGGGGACGACGCCCAGGCCGCCGGTGACGATGAGTCCGACGCCGCCGCGTGCCCGCTCCGCGTAGAACGCCGCCAGCTGCGGCAGGTCGTCGTGCCGGTCCTCCAGTCCCATGTGCATCGAGGCCATGACCACCCGGTTGGGCAGCGTGAGGGGGCCCAGGGTGATCGGCTGGAGCAGGGGCGAGACCGCGACGGGTGAAGATGTCATGCAGCTCACATTACCGGGCGGTGGCCCCCTCCTTCCAGGACCGCCTGGGGACACGCTGTGTCCGGCGGCACTGCGTAGGGCAGGATGGGGATCACACGTCGACGCGCGGCAGACCCGTCCGCGCACCCGACACGGAGGGGAGCGCACGCATGGAGTGGATCGAGGCGAACGCGGGCTGGCTGTGGCTGGTGCTGGCCGCCGGCCTGGCCGGCGTCGAGCTGCTGACCCTGGACCTCGTCTTCCTGATGATCGCCGCCGGGGCCGGCGCGGCGGGCGTGGTCGCGCTCGTGGGCGGCCCGCTGGCGCTCCAGCTCGCGGCGTTCGCCGCCGTCGCCCTGCTGATGCTCGCCGCCGTGCGCCCCGTCGCGCTGCGCCACCTGCGCAAGGACACCGGCGCCGGCGCCTCCTACCTGGACACGCTCCCGGGGCGCCGCGTCGCGGCCCAGGGAGCGATCACCGGCGACGCCGGCACGCTCGCCGTCGACGGAGACACCTGGTCCGCCCGCGTCGAGCCCGGGGCGCCCGACGTCGCCCCCGGCGACGAGGTGACCGTCCTGCGCATCGACGGGGCCACCCTGGTGGTCCGCCCGCTCCCCCGCATCGACTGGAAGGCGGACGGCGCCTGAGCCGCCCCACGTCCTCGTTCCGACCGCACCGACCGCACCGACCCCAGAAGAAGGGACCCCGATGGAAACCCTCATCGTCCTCGTCGTCCTCGCCGTCCTCGCGGCGGTGATCGTGGCCTCCTCGGTCAAGATCATCCCGCAGGCGCGGACGGCCAACATCGAACGCCTCGGCAAGTACAACCGCACGGCCGGCGCCGGGCTGACCCTGATCATCCCGTTCGTGGACCGCATGCTCCCGATGGTGGACATGCGCGAGCAGGTCGTCTCCTTCCCGCCCCAGCCGGTGATCACCGAGGACAACCTCGTCGTCTCCATCGACACGGTCGTCTACTTCCAGGTCACGGACGCCAAGGCCGCGACCTATGAGATCGCCAACTACATCCACGCGGTGGAGCAGCTCACCACCACCACCCTGCGCAACGTCGTGGGCGGCATGAACCTCGAGGAGGCCCTGACCTCTCGCGACTCCATCAACTCCCAGCTGCGCGGCGTGCTGGACGACGCCACCACGCGCTGGGGCCTGCGGGTCTCGCGGGTGGAGCTCAAGGCCATCGACCCGCCCATGTCCATCCAGGACTCGATGGAGAAGCAGATGCGCGCCGAGCGCGACCGCCGCGCCGCCATCCTCACCGCCGAGGGCACGAAGCAGGCCGCCATCCTCACGGCCGAGGGCGAGCGCCAGTCCCAGATCCTCTCCGCCGAGGGCGAGGCTCAGGCCCGCGTGCTGCGCGCCAACGCCGAGGCGGAGGCGATCGAGGTGGTCTTCGACGCCATCCACTCCGGCGGCGCCGACTCCGAGGTCCTGGCCTACCAGTACCTGCAGTCCCTGCCCAAGATCGCCGACGGCCAGGCCACCACCATGTTCGTGGTCCCCGCCGAGCTCACCCGCGCCCTGCAGGGCCTCGGTGAGGCGTTCGCCCCCGGCGGCGGCGACCGCCCCACCCCGGAGCGCGCACCCCGGCGTCGGGACTCCGGGGACCGCGCGGGCGAGCCGGGCGCCGAGCACGTCGGCGTCACCCCGGAGCGCGCGCGTCGGCCGCGTGGGTCCCGCCCCACCACCGCGGACGCCCTGCGCGCCAGCGGCGTCATGGACGCGATGACCGCCGGCGCGGTGACGGCGGAGGACATGCCGCAGACCTCGCTCGACGAGGCCCTGGCCACGCCGCAGGAGATCGAGCCCGACCCGTCGGCCGGCCGCACCCCCGGCACCCGCCCGGCCGGCGAGGCCGACGGGAATGCTGTGGGACACTGAATGGTTCCATCAGTGAGGACGACCCGCCGCGCCTCGATCGGCCCGCGCCCCCGCGCGGGCCTCGGCGCGGCCTGACGAGGAGGAAACGTGAGCGATCGCAGCCTGCGGGGCATGCGCCTGGGCGCGCAGTCCCTGGAGTCCGAGGCCGGTGTCGAGCCCGCCGCCCGGCAGCGGGTGGAGTACCGCACGGAGGACGGCGAGCAGGTGTTCGTGACCTTCTCCGTGGAGGCAGACGTGCCGGCCACCTGGACCTCGAAGACCGGCAAGGAGGCGTTCCTCGTCAGCGGCGAGAAGCCGGCTGAGACCGAGGGCAAGCCCGTGCGCACCCACTGGGACATGCTGCGCGAGCGCCGCAGCCTCGAGGAGCTGGAGGAGACCTACAAGATCCAGCTCAACAAGCTGCGCGCCAGCCGCGGCGAGGACGTCGACGCCTGACCCGCCGCTCCCCCATGCACGACGGGGCCGGATCCGCCATGGATCCGGCCCCGTCGTCGTTCGGGGGCTGTGCGCCTCAGAGTCCGAGGCGGGCGCGCAGGCCCTCCCAGCGCGCGGCCAGGCCCCAGCGGGTCACGTTGACCACGGCCTCGCCGATGATGCCGCCGCTCATCTTGGACTCGCCGAGCTCACGCTCCACGAACGTGATCGGAACCTCGACGATCCGCTTGCCGAGCCGGGCCGTGCGGAAGGTCATGTCCACCTGGAACCCGTAGCCCTTGGACTCGATCGCGTCCAGGTCGATCGCACGGAGCGTGTCGGCCCGGTAGGCGCGGTAGCCCGCCGTGATGTCCGTCAGGTTGAGGCCGAGCATGATCCGCGGGTACAGGGAGCCGGCCCACGAGATCATCTTGCGGGAGGTCGGCCAGTTCACCATCTTGCCGCCCGGCACGCGGCGCGAGCCGATCACCAGGTCCGCGGTGCGGACGGCCTCCAGCAGGCGCGGCAGCTGCTCGGGCTGGTGCGAGCCGTCCGCGTCCATCTCGACCAGGACGTCGTAGCCGCGCTCCAGGCCCCAGCGGAACCCGGCGATGTAGGCGCCGCCCAGGCCGTCCTTGGTGGTGCGGTGCAGCACGTGCACGGAGGGGTCCTCGGCGGCGCGGGCGTCGGCCCAGTCGCCGGTGCCGTCCGGGGAGGCGTCGTCCACCACGAGAACGTCGGACTCCGGGACGGCGTCACGGAGTCGGCCGAGGGTCAGCGGCAGCGACTCGATCTCGTTGTACGTGGGGATGATGGTCAGCACGCGCATGTGCGGTTCTCGCCTTCCGGCCGGGGTCGTGGGGGCGGCCCGCCGGTCGTACGGGCCATCGCATCCGTTCGAGTATAGGAAGCGGAGGTCTCAGGCCGGCGTCGCGCCATCGCGCGCGTCGCGGGCCACGTCCTCCGCGGCGATCCGGCCGTCCACCCAGGTGGCCCGCCAGCGGGGCAGGGCGGTCTCGGCGTCGAGGGCCGGCAGCAGCGGGGTGCCGGCTCGGGTGTCCGTGCTCCACGCCGCCACCCGGCCGTCCGGCGACTGCACAGCCACCGCGTCCGCGTCCCAGACGCCGAACACGGCCGGGGCCGACACGCTCAGGCGCGGGGCGACGGACAGGCCGGCCGCCGGAGCGTCGGGCAGCGCGCGCAGCGGGGTGCGGGTCGCGGCGGCGAAGGCGGAGCGGGCGGAGATGCGCTCGTCCGGGTCGGGGTGGGACAGCGCCGACCGGACGGCGGCCCACGGGTCCCCGGCCGGGCCGGCGCCCAGGCACACGGAGACGGCGTCGGCCAGCAGGCTCGCCACGGGGGCGTGCAGCACGCCGTCCGCGTCGGGGACGACGGTGGCGCTGACCCCGGCGGCGGCCAGGAAGGCGCGGTCCTCGGCGGTGACCGAGTGGGTGACCACGAGCCGATGGCGCACGCGGCCCAGGGCGGCGGTGCCGAGTTCCTCCGCGACCGAGCGCAGGGCGGTCAGGGCCACGTCCTGGGCGGCGGGCCCGGCGTCCGCACCGCCGTCGGGGACGAGGTAGGCCTGCTCCCCCGCCTGGGTCGAGGCCGTCAGGAGACCGGTGAGCGTGGCGGGGTCGGTGTCGGTCCCGACGGGCAGCCAAACCCCGGCCGCCTCGGCGTCCACGCGGTCCGCGTGCCGGTAGACGACCGTCTGGACGTCCTCGTCGGCGGGCGCGGCGCCCGTGTCCTCGGGCCCGGCCAGGACCGTCACGACGGCGGTGCCGCGGCTGAGCGCGTCACGCGCGTCCGCGGGCCGGGCCAGCGGCTCGACGAACACGGGCACGACGACGGCGCCGTCGAGGTCCCGCCGTTCGTCACCCGGGTCGGCCACGCGGTCCGCGGAGTCGTCCGCGCCGAGCCAGGCGATCACCCCGTCCCGGACCAGCAGCGCCTGTGCGTACGGGTCCGTTGTCGAGTGGATGATGCCGTGGGTCAACAGGTGTGCGCTCACCCGCCCACCCTAGCCCGTGTCAGTCCTCGTCCGCGCGGGGCGCCGAGGCCGCCGGCAGCGAGGTGGCCACGACGCCGCGGGAGACGAGGTCCGCGGCCCGGCGGCAGGCACGGCTGCGACGGGCGTCCCCGGGGACGTTGGCCAGCTGGTCCAGCACGTCGATGACCTGCCGCGCCCAGCGGACGAAGTCGCCCGCGGCGAGGTCCGCGCCCTCGAGGGTGCGGCGCAGGGTGGCCCCCCGCACCCAGCGATGCATGGGCGCCACC
Organism: Micrococcus sp. TCR-5; assembly: GCF_052220525.1. NCBI lineage: Bacteria > Bacillati > Actinomycetota > Actinomycetes > Micrococcales > Micrococcaceae > Micrococcus > Micrococcus sp. TCR-5. The sequence continues at coordinate 39,040 of NZ_JBQPDO010000004.1, read as the reverse complement.
AGGCCGGGGTCCGTCCGGGGCGTGGGCTCGAGCCGTGCCTGGGCCTCGTCCGTGCGCAGGCGCTCCTCGATGCGCTCGGCGGCCTCCGCGACGCGTGCGAGCCGGGGGGTCGGCATCGGGACCAGTCCGGGCTCGGTCTCCCCCTTGCCCTGGTACACGAGCAGCGCGGCGACGGCGGCCCACTCCTCCGGCGTCAGGCCGTCCGTGGCCGGATCCTGCAGCACTAGGGAGGTGAACAGGTCCCGCTCGCCGTAGATCCGGCGCAGGGCCTCGCCGCGCTCCGTGAGCGCCGCACGGGGCGAGGACGCGTCCTCCTGGACGTAGCCGTAGGCGCGCAGCAGAGCGACCACGCGGTCGAACGTGCGGGCGATGGTGTTGGTGCGGCCCGCGATGCGTTCCCGCAGGACGGAGACCTCCCGCCGCATGGCCCACCAGCGGTCGCCCCAGCGGGCGTGCTCCTCGCGGTCCTGGCAGCCGTGGCACGGGTGGCGGCGCAGCGCCCGGCGCAGCTCCTCGACCCGGGGTGCGGCCGGGTCCTCCCGGAGGCGGAAGCCCGCCGTGCGGCGGCCTCCGGTGGGCGGGCGGCCCGTGCGCACGGCCTCGCGCATGAGGGCGGCGACGTCCTTGCGCTGCGTGGGCGTCTTCACCTGCACCACCTGGGGCAGGGCGGCGCCCGCCACCGGCTCGACCGGCCCGGCGACGTCGTCCACCGTGATGCGGCGCAGCTGCGCCTTGTCCGTCACGACGCCGACGCGCGGGTTCTGGGGGTTGCCGGCGGGGAACACGACGACGGCCCGCCCGAGCGCGCGGCCGGCGTCGAGTTCGACGACGTCCCCGACCGCGAGGTTCGCGAGCGAGTCCTTCACGGCGGCCAGGTGGGCCCGACGGCGCCCCTGCGAGCCGGACTTCTCCGCGGCCGCGAGCTCCTTGCGCAGGGTGAGGTACTCGGCGAAGTCGCCGAGGTGACACTGCATGGCCTCCTCGTACTTCTCGAGGCTGGCCTGCTTCGAGCGGACTTCGCGGGCCAGCCCCACCACGGAGCGGTCCGCCTGGAACTGGGCGAACGAGGACTCGAGGATGCCCCGCGCCCGCTCCGCGCCGACCTGCGCCAGCAGGTTCGCGGACATGTTGTAGGTGGGCCGGAACGAGGAGCGCAGCGGGTAGGTGCGGCGCGAGGCCAGGCCCGCGACGGCGGCCGGGCCCAGCCCGGGACGCCACATCACCACGGCGTGGCCCTCGACGTCGATGCCGCGGCGGCCCGCCCGGCCCGTCAGCTGGGTGTACTCCCCCGGCGTGATGTCGACGTGGTTCTCGCCGTTGAACTTGACCAGCTTCTCGATCACCACGGAGCGGGCCGGCATGTTGATGCCGAGGGCGAGGGTCTCCGTGGCGAACACGGCCTTGAGCGCGCCGGCGGCGAACAGGTCCTCGACGGCCTCCTTGAACGGGGGCAGCATGCCGGCGTGGTGGGCCGCGAAGCCCCGGGACAGGCCGTCCCGCCACGCCCAGAACCCGAGGATCTCCAGGTCCTCGACGGGCAGCAGACGCGCCGCCTCCTCGACCCGCTCGGCCACGAGCGCCTTCTCCCGCGCCGTGGTGAGGTCGAGCCCAGCCCGCAGGCACTGCTCCACCGCGGCGTCGCAGCCGGTCCGGGAGAAGATGAAGGTGATGCACGGCAGCAGCCCGTCGCGGTCCAGGGCCCGGATCATCTCCGGGCGCGACGTGGACAGCCGCGGTCCGCGCCGCTGGCCGCCGTCGTGACCGCCCGGCCGACCGGAGACCGGCCGCTCCCGGTCCAGCGCGGAGGAGCCGGTCCGGCCCCGGCCGCCGTCGCGGCCCGTGCGCCGGCCGCCCCTGGCCCGCCCCTTCGGGACGCTCCCGCGCCCGTCGCGGTGCTGCTGCCGCCCGGGCCGACCCCAATCGGCGCGCTGGAACCGGCGCTCGGCCTCCTCCCCCAGGCGTTTGAGCTCGGGGTTGAGCAGGGCCTCCCCGTCCCGGTCCGCGGTGTCCTCGAAGGCGATGTCCTCGGCGAACAGGTCGTAGAGCCGGCCCCCGGCCATGACGTGCTGCCACAGCGGCACCGGCCGGTGTTCGGAGACGATCACGGTGGTGGCGCCCCGGACCGTGTCGAGCCAGGCGCCGAACTCCTCGGCGTTGGACACCGTGGCGGACAGGGAGATCAGCTGCACGTGCTCGGGCAGGTGGATGATGACCTCCTCCCACACCGGGCCCCGGAACCGGTCGGCGAGGTAATGGACCTCGTCCATGACGACGAAGCCGAGGTCGATGAGGGTGTCCGACTGCGCGTACAGCATGTTGCGCAGCACCTCGGTGGTCATCACGACGACGGGCGCGTCCGGGTTGACGGAGGTGTCCCCCGTGAGCAGGCCGACGTTCTCCGCGCCGTGCACGCGGGCGAGGTCCGCGTGCTTCTGGTTGCTGAGGGCCTTGATGGGGGTGGTGTAGAACGCCTTCGTGCCGCGGGCCAGGGCCAGGTGGACGGCGAACTCGCCGACCACCGTCTTGCCGGCGCCGGTGGGCGCCGCGACGAGGACGCCGTGGCCGTCCTCGACCTCGGCGCACGCGCGGCGTTGGAAGTCGTCGAGGGGGAAGCCCACGCGTGCGGCGAACCGGCCGAGCTCGGAGCCGGCGTGGTGCCGGGCCGCCCGGGCACGGGCGTAGCGCTCCGCCGGGCTCAGCTCGGGCTCGTCGTGCGGGGTCGCGGACGCGGGATGGTGGGCCATGGCCCCACCCTACTGGCGGGTCCGGACACCGTCGTGCTCGTGCGTCCGGGCGTGAGGGCTGCGGCGGGCGCCGCTCAGATCTGATCGAGCGGCTTCGGGCCTGCGGCGAGCTCCGCCTCGACGTCCATCTCGCGCTGGCCCTGCCGACGGTCGCGACGCCGGTCGCCCCACAGACACAGGACGATGGCCACGCCGAAGAGGACGACGAGCGGGATCGCCATGTAGAACATGGAGATGGCGTCCGCACCGGGGGCGGCGATCGCGGCGATCAGCATGATCACGAAGACGGTGATGCGCCAGTGGTGGACGATCGTGCGGCCCGGCAGGATGCCGAGCATGTTCAGTCCCACCAGCAGCACCGGCAGCACCATGGCCACGCCGAACGCGAGGTAGAGACGCGTGACGAAGCTGATGTACACCGACGCCGTCGGGAGGTTCGCGCCGCCCTCGGGAGTGAAGCCCACGAAGAACTGGACGGCCTGCGGCATCACGAGCCACCCCAGCGCGATGCCGAAGATGAACAGGGGCACGGCCGCGGCGATGAAGCCCAGGGCGTACTTCTTCTCGGCCTTCTTCAGACCCGGCACGATGAATGCCCAAATCTGGTAGAGCCAGACCGGGCTGGACAGGATGAGCCCGATGAACATGCTGACCTTGAGCATGAGGTCGAACGGCGAGGCCACCGTGTCATAGGCGACGGCCGCCGTGTGTCCCTGGCTGGCGATCTGCTTGACCGGGCGGAACAGCTCCGCCATGACCGGCTGGTAGACGAGGAAGCCGACCACCATGCCGACCGCGACGGCGAGCGCCGACTTCAGCAGTCGGTTGCGCAGCTCCGTGAGGTGCTCGCGCAGCGGCATCTCGCCGGTGGGGTTGTCCCGCCGCCTCCGGCGGCGCCGGGTGCGGCGGGCGACCTCGTCGACCTCGGTCATCGGGTGGGGGTCCTTCCGGCTCAGCGCGGGTCGCGCGGGTCGGTCTCGTCACGCTCGACGACGCGGCCCTCGACCGGCTCGTCCGCGGCGCTGGAGCCGGCGCCGGAGCGCTCGTCCGTGGTGCCCTTGCCCTCGGTGCGCATCTGCTTCACCTCGGAGGAGAAGATGCGCATCGACTGGCCGAGGTTGCGGGCCATCGCGGGCAGCTTCGGCGCCGCGAAGAGCAGGATCGCAAGCAGGATGATGATGACGAGCTGCCAGCCCTGGAGTCCAGCCATGATGAAGGGTCCTTTCGATGGGGTTCCAGGGTCCAGGCTACCGCGCCGGCAGGGCCGCGAGGGCATCGCCCAGCGCGGCCGCCACGGACGTCCGGAGGTCGGCGGGGGCCAGCACCTCGACGGCGCCGCCGTGGCGTCCGACCAGCGCGGCCGCCACGCCGGCGTCGGTCAGATGCACCCGGGTGAGCCGGTCGCCGTCGGGCAGGTCGGCCTGGGCATCCGGGCGGTAGCCGGCGGCCGCGTCGCGGACGGGATGGGCCCAGCGCAGCAGCACCGGCACCCCCGCGGCGTCGTCGGGATGGACCCGCCAGCGCGCGGGCCGAGCCCGGGGCGCGAACGTCTCCCCCGTGGGTGCGGGCGCGCTGATCCGGTCCACCCGGAACACCCGGTGGTCCTCGGCGCGACGGCACCACGCCTGCAGGTAGAGGCGCGCCCCGTCCTGCACCAGGGCCAGCGGCTCCACGTCCCGCTCGGTGAGGGCATCGGCATGCACGGAGCGGTAGGTCAGGTGCACGACGGCCCGCTCCGCCACGGCGGCCAGCAGGGTGCGCACCGTCGCGGGGTCCACGGCCACGTCCCAGTGGGCGGCGACGGCGACCGGGGGCCCGCCGGCGGTGTGCGCCTCGGCCTCCCGGAGGGCGGCGTCGTCCGCGTCGTCCGCATCCGGGGCCCCCGCGTCCAGGACCGCGGCGCGGATCCGGCGCTGAGCGGAGCGGGCGGCCTCGCGGTCGGCCTCGTCCAGCACCGGCAGGTCCGCGACCGTCTGCAGGGCGGCCACGAGGCTGTGCGCCTCGGGGCGCGTCAGCCGCACGGGACCGGCCAGGTCGGCGGCGCGCTCCACGTGGACGCGGCCGGCCACCTCCGCCACCTCGAACTGGAAGCCGGGGAAGTCCCGCTCGGGCATGCCGCAGTAGCGCAGCGTCTCGAGGTCGGCGTCGAGGCGCTCGTCGGTGACCCCGAGACGCGCGCGCAGCTCCGCCCGGTCCACCCCACCGGCCCGGTTGGCCAGCCCCACGATGTCCAGCAGGCGGCCCACGAGGTCCTCGCTCGAGTCGCGGGCGCGGCGCCGGACGGGCGCGGCGAGCGGGACCTCGAGCAGGGCCGGGTCGGCGGGGCCGGCGTGGGCCTCCGCCGCGGCGGCCAGGCCCGCGCGGACGCGGTCGGTCAGGTCCGGGTGCGCGGCCGAGGGCACGGCCCGGCCCAGCAGGCCGCCGATCTCCGCGGCGAGGCCGTCCTCGCGCGGTCCGGCGAGGGCCTCCCAGAGCTCCCAGTCGGGCCCCGGTGCGGCGCCGTCCTCGACCCGGGGCTCGGCGGGCTCACCGACCGCGCGGACGCCCTGACCCCGGCCGGGCGCGAGCCACACCCGGACCCGCTCGGCGTCGGCCTGCCCGGCCAGGCGCGCCACGAGGCCGGCGTGGTCGTGGTCCTCGGGACGGCCGGGGGCGTCCGTCGCCCGCTCGACGCGGCGCGGCTCCCCCTCCATCCGGGTGAGCCGGAAGCTGCGCTCGGCGCCGCGGTCGAGGTCCCAGCCGGTGAGGTACCAGCGGCCGCGCACGAGGGTGAGGAACCAGGCCCGCACGGTGCGCCGGGTGGCCCGCCCCCGCGCGTCGCGGTAGGGGAAGCGCAGCACGGCCTCGTCGGCCACGGCCTGGGTGAGGGCCTCGAGCCGGGGGTCGGCCCGGGGCATGAGGGTGTGGTACCCGGCCAGCTCGTCGTCGCCCGTGAGGTCGGTGGCCGGCTGGAACAGCAGGCCCACGGCGCGGACGACGTCGGCGCGCAGCGGCGAGTCGCCCCACAGGCGCCGCGCCCGCACGAGGGCGCGGCGCTCGTCCACGGTCAGGTCGAGGTCGCGCAGCAGCAGCGCATCGCGGACGACGCGGTGCCGCACCCCCGCCTCGCCCTCGTCGAAGCCCGCGGGTTCGAGCGTCTCCAGCGGGACCCCCACGGCGCGCAGCACGCGGCGGTCCCGCTGGAAGAGCTTCTCGAAGGCGGCGTCCGTGAGCCCCTCATAGCCGACGACCTGCCGTCGGATCCGGTCACGCTCGAGACCGTGCGGTGCCGAGAGCAGCAGCCACAGCAGCGAGATGATGCGCTCGGCGGCCTCGTCGCCGGCGCGCCGCGGGGCGGGTGGGGTCACGGGGCCCGGGGTCAGTCGACCGAGACGAGGTCGCAGACGAAGATGAGCGTCTCGTTCGGCCCGATCGCGGAGCCGGCGCCGCGGGCGCCGTAGCCCAGGTGCGGCGGGATCTCGAGGCGGCGGCGGCCGCCGACCTTCATGCCGAGCAGGCCCTGGTCCCAGCCGGCGATGACCTGGCCGACGCCGACGGTCAGGGGCAGCGGGGTGCCGCGGTTCCACGAGGCGTCGAACTCCTCGCCGGTGGACCAGGCCACGCCCACGTAGTGGACCTGCACGCGGGAGCCGGCCTCGACGGCCGGGCCGGAGCCCTCGATCAGGTCCTCCACCACGAGCTCGGTGGGCGGGGTCTCGCCCGGGAAGTCGATCTCGGGCTTGGTGCGGTCGTAGTCGCGCTGTCCGAAGGACACGGTGCTCTCCTCTTGGGTTCTCGTGGACGGGGTCAGTTCGCCGACGGGGTGGCGGACGCCTGGGCGTCCAGGATGTCCACCACGAACAGCAGGGGCTCGTTCTCGCCGATGTCCGGCGGGCTGCCCTGCTCACCGTAGGCCTTCTCGGCCGGGATCGACAGGAGGACGCGCGAGCCCACCTTCTGGCCGGCCAGACCCTCCTTCCAGCCCTCGATGACCTGGTTGAGGGAGAACGTGATGGCCTGACCCGTCTCCCAGGACGAGTCGAAGACCTCACCGTCGGACCACGTCACGCCCTCATACTGCACGGTCACGGTGTCGTCCGCGCCGACCTCGCGGCCCTCGCCCTCGATCAGGGGCTGGACCACCAGCTCCTGGGGCGCCTCGCCGTCGGGCTTCGCGATGCTCGGCCGGCCGCTCTCCTCGTCCACGGTGACGTCGGGCAGGCGCTCGTCCCGCTCGGTCACCTCTTCGCCCTCGGCCTGCTTCGGCAGGATGGCGTCGATCTTGTAGACGAACAGCTGGGCGGGCTGCGTCTGGGTGGAGGGGGAGGCGCTCGGCGACGCGCTCTCGGTCTGCGGGACGGAGACGTCGTACTCGGGGCTGTACGCGGCGACGATCGTGCCGGCGCCGTTGCCCACCAGCATCTCGTGGATCTCCGGGTTCATGGACTTGAGCTGGTCGTCCACGGGCACGGCTTCCGGTTCGCCGCTGAAGTTCTCGGCGACCACCTCGCCGCTGGCCGGATCGACGACGGCGATCGACATCTTCAGGACGTCGCCCTCCTGCACCTGCTCCCCCTCGCCGGCGGTCAGCACGCGCGTGGTGGGCTGGTCGGTGTCGATCTCCCCGTCGATCTCGACCGTCGGCGCCCCGCCGTCGCCCTCCGTGAAGGTGACACCCGTCAGGGCGTCCGGCTCCCCCTGGCCCTCGCCGACGGCCGCCCGCTCGGGGGCGGCCGACGTGGAGGCCGACGCGGTGTCGCTGTGGGGCTGGTCCGCGCCGTCGTCGCCGGTGGCGCAGGCGGTGGCCAGCATCAGGCCTGCGGCGCCGAGGGACAGCAGCGGCAGCAGGCGGCGACGGCGGCGGGCCGTCGGGGGCTGGGGGGTCTCGAACGAACTCATGCGGGTCACCCTAACGGCGCGTCCTGGACGCGCGCTGTCAGGCGATCCGCTCGAACAGCCGGTCGACGGCGGCCGACGACGTGTCGAACGGGTCCTTCGTCACGATCGCGTGCAGCGGATGGTCCGTGAGCTTCAGGGTCGTCCAGTCGACGGCGTAGTCCAGGCCGCGCTCCCGGGCGCGGGCCACGAAGTCCGCGCGCACGCGGGCCCGGGTGGTGGGCGGGGCGGTCTCGACGGCGGACCGGGCGGCGTCCTCGGGCAGCAGGCGGGCGACGGCGCCGCGCCGCAGCAGCAGGCGGAACAGCCCCCGGTCGGGGTCGATGTCGTGGAAGGCCAGGTCCAGCTGGGCGAGGCGGGGCGCCTCCCAGCCCAGGTCGTAGCGGGCCCGGTAGTCCTCCAGCAGGCGCAGCTTGATCGCCCAGTCGATGCGATCCTCGATGCGGGACCGGTCACCGGTGCGGACGGCGTCGAGCACCTCGCCCCACAGGGTGAGGACCTCCCCCACCCGGTCGTGGTGGGCACCCTCCGCGGCGACGAAGGCGCGGGCCCGCTCGAGGTAGTGCTCCTGCAGCTCGAGGGCGGAGGCCTCCCCCTCCCGGAGCGCGATGCGGGCCGTGCCGGTGAGGTCGTGGGAGATCTGCCGCACCGCACGGGTGGGGTGGGCGACGACGCGGTCCCCGAGCGGGAAGCCCGCCTCGATCATCCGCAGCAGCAGGTCGGTGGCGCCGAAGCGCAGCAGGTGGGTGTGCTCGGAGAGGTTCGTGTCCCCCACGATCACGTGGAGGCGCCGGTACTCGGAGGCGTCCGCGTGCGGCTCGTCCCGCGTGTTGATGATCGGCCGGGACCGTGTGGTGGAGGAGGACACGCCGTCCTGCACGAAGTCGGCGCGCTGGGAGAACGCGAAGTGGGCCGGGCCCTCGCCCTCGGGCCACGTGCCGGCGGGCACGACGCGGCCCGCGCCCACGAGGATCTGCCGGGAGACGAGGAACGGGACGAGCGCCTCGGTGAGCCGCCGGTACTCGGTGCGCCGGCGCAGCAGGTAGTTCTCGTGGGAGCCGTAGGAACTTCCCGAGGAGTCGGCGTTGTTGCGGTAGAGGTGGATCCGGCCGCCGACCCCGTCCGCGGCCATGCGCTCCTCGGCCTGGACCACGAGGTCGTGCAGCAGCAGGTCCCCCGCCCCGTCCGAGGCGATGAGCTCGTCGAGCGTCGAGCACTCGGCGGTCGCGTACTCGGGGTGGGACCCGACGTCGAGATAGAGCCGGGAGCCGTTGGACACGAACACGTTCGAGGACCGCCCCCACTCGACCACGGGCCGGAAGAGGTAGCGGACGACCTCTTCGGGGCTGAGCGGGCGCCCCTGCGGGTTCCAATGCTGGACGCCGTACTCCGTCTCCAGCCCGAAGATCCGGCGGGCGCGGTCCGCGTCGGTCACTGGCCGCCCTTCTGGACGAAGCCCTTGACGAACTCCTCGGCGTTGGACTCCAGCACCGAGTCGATCTCGTCCAGCAGGCTGTCCAGGCCCTGGTCCTGGGCCGCGGGCTTCACGTGCGCCTGGCCCGCCGCGGCGCCGGTCTCGTCGTCGCCGCCGGACGGGCGTGGGCGGATCTGCTCCTGGGACATGGTGGCCTCCTCGTGCGTCGACGCGGGTCGGTGTGCTCCGTCCGCGTCCACCCATCCTGCCCCACGCGCGGGCCACGTTTCAGCCCCACGTCCCCGGGTTGCCCCACGCTGGCAGGATGGGGGCATGCGCCTGTGGACCCTTCACCCCCGCCACCTCGACCGCCAGGGCCTGACGGGCGCCTGGCGCGAGGCCCTGCTCGCCCAGGCCGTCCTGGCCGGCCGCACGCGCGGGTATCGGGAGCACCCGCAGCTGCTGAGGTTCCGGGAGCACCCGGACCCGTCCGGCGCGATCGGTGCGTTCCTCTCCGGCATCGAGGCCGAGGCCACGGCGCGCGGCTATCGATTCGACCACTCCCGGATCGACCGACCGTGCCCCGCCCCCGACGGCGCGGTGCGCATCCCGCCCGCCGGTCTCGCACCGATCCCGGCCACCACGGGCGAGCGCGACCTGGAGTGGCGTCACCTGTGCGCCAAGCTGGCCGCGCGCAGCCCCGCCTGGCTCGAACGGTGGTCGGACACGCCCGTCCCCGACGTGCACCCGCTGTTCACGATCGTCCCGGGGCCGGTCGCCTCCTGGGAGCGCGCCTGAGAGCGGGCCGCGGTCGGGCCCCGTCTGGCACCGTGGGAGCATGATCCGCGACGAGAGCATCGAGAGCTATCTGGGGCGCCTCGCCTCCGGCGAGCCCACCCCCGGCGGCGGCGCGACGGGCGCGCTGGCGGTCGCCGAGGGCGCCGGACTGCTGGCCATGGCGGCCCGGTTCAGCGCGGCCGAGGAGGACGCCCGGTCATCGGAGGGCCTGATCGCGGCGTGCCTCGGCCTCGCCGACGGCGACGAGCGGGGCTTCGGCGCCGTGGCCGAGGCGTTCGGGCTGCCCCGCGACACCCCGGAGGCCCGGTCCCGGCGCTCGGCCGCGATCCAGGCCGCCCTGTCCGAGGCCGTCCGGCCACCCCGCGGGATCGTCCACGCCGCCGAGCGTGCACTGGACCTGGCCGAGCATGTGCTGGACGCGGCGAACCCGAACGTGCTCTCCGACGTCGGTGCGGCGCTCGGCTGCATCCGGGGCGGCCTCACCGCCGCCGCGGTCACCCTCGAGACCAACCTGGGCCCCCTCCGCGACGAGGGCCTGGAGGGCATCGTGCGCACCGACGTCGACCGGGCGGACCGTCTCGTCGCGCGGGCGGACGCCCTGCTGGGCCGCGTGCGCGCGGCCGTCACGGGCTGAGCGCCCGCCCCCGCCTCAGGCCCGTGCGCCGAACAGCGGCGCCAGCGTGGCCACGAGCGCCTCGTCGTCGGGCCGGGGCGCGGCGGCGTCCTCCCACCAGCCGGGCAGGTCGACGGCGGCGCCGACCAGCGGCTCGGCCAGGTGCAGCCGGTGCACCCGCTCCCCCGCCCCGCGCAGCAGCAGCGTCTCCCACGCGGCGCCGGCCACGCGGTCACCGTGGCGGCCCACGAGGTTGCCGCGGGTCCACGCGCGGGTGGCCCGCGGCGGCGTGGCGACGGCGGCACGGATCTCCGCCTCATCGGCGAGCGTCCGGAGGGCGCCGGCGGCCACGAGGCGGCGGTGCAGGGAGCGGGCCGGGCGCAGGTCGGCGTACTGCAGGTCCACCATCGCGAGGCGGGGGTCGGTCCAGTCCGCGCCCGTGCGGGCCCGCAGGCCCTCGAGGACGCGCAGCTTGGCCGCCCAGTCGGCGCGGTCGCTCAGGGACAGCGGATCCGCGGTGGCGTCGTCGAGGTCGATGGCCCAGGCCTCCAGCACCTCGCGCGTCTGCGGATCCGTCACCCCGAAGGCGGCGCAGTGGGCGCGGGCCGCGTCCAGGTAGGACCGCAGGATCTGCAGCCCGGTCCAGTGCCGGCGCACGGGGCCGTCCGCGGTGCGTTCGAGCAGCGGCACCGTGGCCCGCAGACCCGGGTCGTGGCTGATCGTCTGCAACGCGGCCACCGGGTCGTCCAGGGTGAGCCGGGGCGCCGTCCCGGCCTCGGCCATCGCGAGGACGAGCGCGGTCATGCCCATCCGCAGCCACGTGGCGTGCTGGCTCAGCGTCGCGTCGCCGATGATCACGTGGAGCCGGCGGTAGGCCTCGGGACGGGCGTGCGGCTCGTCCCGCGTGTTGACGATCGGCCGGTGGATCGTGGTCTCCAGCCCCACGGGCTCCTCGAAGTAGTCGGCCCGCTGCGACAGCTGGAAGCCCGGCCGCTCCCCCGCCGGGCCGAGCCCCACGCGGCCCGCGCCCACGAGCACCTGCCGCGCCGCGAAGAACGGCAGCAGGACGGCGGTGAGCTCCTCGAAGTCGAGGGACCGGGCCACGAGGTAGTTCTCGTGCGCGCCGTAGGACTGGCCCTTGCCGTCCACGTTGTTCTTGTAGACCAGCACCTCCGGGGCGCCCTCGGCCTGGCCGATGTGCTCGGCCGCCGCCTGCGCGACCAGGTCCCCGGCGGCGTCCCACACCATGGCGTCCCGCGGGGTGGTCGTCTCCGGCGACGAGTACTCCGGGTGGGCGTGGTCCACGTACCAGCGCGCACCGTTGGCCAGCACGGTGGACAGGAGCAGGTGCACGGGCTCCCCGTCCGGGCCCACGAGCGCCTCGTCGGTCAGCTGCGAGGGGTGCGCCGCCGAACGCGGCAGCCGCCAGCCGCGGGCGTCCACGAGCGGCGACTCCCCCGTGTAGTCCCACTCCGTGCCGGCCACCGCCGAGCCGGACCGGGTGACCAGGTCCGCGTACGCGTTCACGAGCTCGACCGAGAGCACGCTGTGGTGCGCCCCCGGGTTGGCCGGCGCGTGGATGCCGAACTCGGTCTCCGTGCCCATCACGCGGTGCACGCCCCAGCCGGCGGCGTCCCTCCCGTTCGGGGGCACCGCCGCGCCGTGGAACAGCCGGCGCTGGCCCTCGAAGGCGAGGGTCGGGCCGACGTCGACGGCGGCGGCCCGGGCGAAGCCGTCCGCGGCCCCGCGGCCGAACGCGCTCATGCCTCGACCCCCCGGACCATGCGCAGCGAGCGCAGCCGAGGACCGCGCCAGCCGGAGGTGCGCGCCCACTCGGCAGGCGCGACCGTGGCCAGCAGGTCCGTCTGGTCCTCCAGCACCGCGGCCACGGCCTCGCGCAGGTGGCCCTCGCGGACGCCGAGCGCGGCCGGGGCCTGGCCGGCGGCCAGGTAGTCGCGCACCGCGTGCCGCTTGGCGCGGTCCACGACGTCGGCCACCACGGCGCCCGAGACGAGGTCGGCCAGGTGCAGGGCGTGGGTCGTGCCGGACACGTCCGTCAGCTCCGCCAGCGCGGTGTCCGCGCCGCGGTCGTAGAGGGCGGCGACCGTCCGGGCGATGAGCGTCGCGCGGGCCGCGTCCGCGGAGCCGGCCGCGACGACGTCGTCGGCGTGCAGGGGCACGTCTACGGTGAGGTGCTTGGCCATGATCTCCGCGGCGCCGTCGGCGTCGGGACGGTCCACGCGGATCTTCACGTCCAGTCGGCCGGGGCGGAGCACGGCCGGGTCGATCATGTCCTCGCGGTTGGAGGCGCCGATGACGATCACGTTCTCGAGGGCCTCGACGCCGTCGATCTCGGTGAGCAGCTGCGGGACGATCGTGGTCTCCACGTCCGAGGAGACGCCGGAGCCGCGCGTGCGGAACAGCGACTCCATCTCGTCGAAGAAGATGACCACGGGGAAGCCGGCGTCGGCCTTCTCGCGGGCCCGGTCGAAGATGACGCGGATCTGCCGCTCGGTCTCGCCCACGTACTTGTTCAGCAGCTCGGGTCCCTTGACGTTGAGGAAGAACGAGCGCTCGCCGTCCGCGCTGCGGGCCGAGAGGGCGTTGGCCACGGCCTTGGCGAGCATGGTCTTGCCGGTGCCGGGCGGGCCGTACAGCATGATCCCCTTGGGGGCGCGCAGGCCGTGCTCGCGGTAGACCTCGGGGTGCAGGAACGGGATCTCGACGGCCTCGCGGATCCGGTCGATCTGCGGGCCGAGGCCGCCGATGTCCTCGAATGTGACGTCCGGGACCTCTTCCAGCAGCACCTCGTCCACCTCGGACAGCTCGACCCGCCGCAGCGCCCATTCGACGCGGGCGTCCACGGTGACGGCGTCCCCGTGGCGCAGGTCGACGCCCTCCAGCGCGGGCGCGCGCCGCACCACGCGCTCCTCGTCCGCCGTGCCGGCCAGGACGAGGCCGCCGTCGGGCAGCGCCTCCTTGACGCGCAGCAGCTGACCCGACCCCGTGCCCGGGGCGACGCCGACGATCGAGCTGGACTCGTCCAGCAGCACCTGGGCGCCGGGGGTGAGGCGGGCGGCGTCGAGCAGCGGGGAGACCGTCACGCGCAGCCGCCGGCCGTTCTGCACGACGTCCGCTCCCCCGCGCACCACGGCGCCGGTCTCCACGCCCTCCTCGGGCTCGCGCGGGGCATGGACGGCCTCGAGGGTGGCGAAGGTGAACGGCGGATGCGTGACGGCGTCCAGGTTCTCCTTGAGCGTCGTGATCTCGGCGCGCGTGGCCTCGAGCAGCTCGACCATGCGCCGGTTGTTGCGGGCGGCCGTCTGCGTCTGGGCCTCGGCGGCCCGACGGCGTTCGCTCAGGCCGGCGGCGTGCCGCTGGGCGGACTGCAGCTGGTGCCGCAGCCGTTCGGCCTCGGCCTGGGATTGCCGCAGCAGCTCCCGTGCCTCGGCGAGGCGCTGCTCGGCGTGCTCCGTGCCTGATTGCGCGTGGTGGTCCACCGGTGCTCCGTCCACTCAGTCCTGCTCCCCGGTCGGGGTCCTCCCACCGTACGCGTCCACGCCCTGCTCGGCGGCGCGTGACCGCGCGGCCATGAGGCGGGCCTCCTTCGCCGCCTTGCGCGCCTTCTTGTCTGTGATCGGCCGTTCGCCGAGGGCCTCGGGCGTCCACCGGGCCTCGTCGGCCGGCTGCCAGGCCTCGACGTCCTCGGCTCTGAACTCGGAGACCTTGGAGCGCTTCTTCAGGCGCAGCGCCTCCTCGCCCGAGGCCAGGCGGCGGGCCGTGAGGAGGAAGCCGGTGTGCGCGACCATGCGGTGGTCGGGGCGCACGGCGAGCCCGTCCAGGTGCCAGCCGCGCACGAGGGTCTCGTTGGCCTCGACCTGCGTGAAGCGGCCCGAGTCCCGGATGGCCTCGGCCACGCGGGAGAGCTGGGTGGCGGTGGCCACGTAGTTCAGCCACACACCGCCGGGGGCCAGGACCTCGGCGACGGCGTCGAGGCATTCCCAGGGGGCCAGCATGTCCAGGACCACCCGGTCCACGGAGCCCGGCTCGTGGACCTTGGGCATCTCCTCCTGCGCGTCGCCGAGGTGCACCGACCAGGCGGGGTGCTCGGCGCCGAAGAAGGCCTCCACATTGGCCCGGGCGACGTCCGCGAACTCCGGGCGGCGCTCGTAGGAGTGCAGGCGCCCGTGGTCGCCCACGGCGCGCAGCAGGGACATGGACAGGGCGCCGGAGCCCACGCCGGCCTCGACCACGACGGCGCCCGGGAAGATGTCCGCCTGCTGCACGATCTGCGCCGCGTCCTTCGGGTAGACCACCGTGGCGCCGCGGGGCATGGACAGGACGAAGTCGTTCAGCAGGGGGCGCAGCACCTGGTACGGCTGGCCGGCCGAGTTCTCGACCACGACGCCCTCGAAGCCGCCGATCAGGTCGTCGTGCCGCAGCACGCCCTGGTAGCTGTGGAACTCCCCGCCGGGCAGCAGGGTGATCGTGTTGAGGCGGCCCTTCGCGTCCTTGATCTGCACGCGCTGGCCGGCCCGCAGGGGGCCGCGGCGCGCGCTCACGCCGGTGGGTTCGGTCATGGGGGGCTCCTTCGGTTCAGGGACGCCGCGTCGCGTCGACGGCGGCGAGGATCGTCTCGCGGGGCACCACGGAGCGCACGAGGCCGTGCGCGTCGGTCAGCACCCACACGGGGGTCTGGGGGTCGGCCAGGCGGGCGGCCAGGTCGGGACCGGCGGCGGGGACGTCGTCGCGGACGAGGACGGCCTCCGGGGCCAGCGCGACGGCGACCGCGGCCAGGGCGGTGGTCGTGCGGCGCGCCGGGGTGAGGCCCGCCGCGGCCGTGTGGTCCAGCACGCCGCGGGGCCGACCGGCCCCGTCCACGGCCACGACGGCGCGGCGGCCGCCGTCCGCCTGGGCCAGGGCCTCGGCGACGCTGAGGTGCTCGGGCAGGGCGATGGCGGGCGCCTCGACCTGCTCGAGCCGCAGGGCCTCCAGCCGGCGGCTCCAGCGCCCGTGGCGCACGGCGTCGTCCGCGCCCCGCCACAGGGTGAGGGCGACCCAGGCCACCAGGAGGACGACGAACAGGTCCGGCGCGCGGCCCGCGAGGGTCGGGGGGCCGAGCACCGCCGCGAGGACGCCCACCGCGACGACGCGCCCGGCCCAGCCGGCCGCCTCGACGCCACGGGCCCGGGAGCCGGTGGCGGCCCAGACGGCGGACTCGACCATGCGGCCGCCGTCGAGCGGGGTGCCCGGCAGCGCGTTGAACGCGGCCAGGAGGAGGTTGGCCCACACCGTGACCTCGAGCAGCAGGGCGGGAACGGACGGGCCGGGCACGGCGCGGGCCGCCAGATGGGCGAGGCCCGCGAGCACGAGGTTCGCGGCGGGGCCGGCCATCGCGGTGAGGACCGTGTCCAGCGGTCGAGCGGACGGGCTGCGGAACTGGGTGTGCCCGCCCCACAGGGTGAGCGCGATCTCCTCGGTGCGCTGGCCGAAGGCGCGGCCGGTGAGGGCGTGGGCGGCCTCGTGGACCAGGACGGAGAGGGCCAGGAGCACGGCGTACCCCAGGGCGACCCCGTAGGCGACGCTGCCGATCGCGGGCAGCGCGCGCTGGATCTGCGGGCCGAACGCGAGGGTGATGACCGCGGCGATCAGGAGCCAGGACCAGGACAGGCGCACCGGCGCGCCGGCGATCGTGCCCAGCCGGACGGAGGCGAGCCCGCTCATCCGGCCCCGTCCGCCCCGGGCCCGCGCGCGGCGGCGATCCGGCGGACCGCGGCGAGGTCGGCCGGCGTGCGGCCGGCGAGCGTCGTCCACTCGACGGTCGCGAGCCCTGCCGGCAGCGGCAGCACGCTGGGCACGCCGACCGTCGGCAGGCCCGCGGCCACGGCCGCGCCGACGCCCACCGGGGAGTCCTCGACCGCCACACAGTCGGCGGCCGTCAGCCCCGGTGTCCGCTCGGCCAGCAGCTGCAGGCCCAGCCGGTACGCCTCCGGGTCGGGCTTGCCCCGGGAGACCATGTCCCCCGAGACGACGACGTCCAGCGTGCCCGCCGGCGCCCGCTCGGCCAGCGCGCGGGCCAGCGGGGCGTGGGACATCGTCACGAGGGCGCCCGGCACGCCGGCCTCGGCGAGCGCGACGAGCAGCTCCCGGGCGCCCGGCCGCCACGGCACCCCGCTGACGACCCCCTGGACGACCTCGTGCATCGTCAGGTCGATGATCCGCTGCACGGGCAGGTCCAGCCCGGCCTCCTGCAGACGGCGCGCTCCCTCGTCGAGGGGGCGTCCCACGAGGGAGGCGGCCAGGTCCTCCGACCAGGTGCCGCCGTGCTCGACCACCAGCCGACGCTGGACGGCGTTCCACAGGGGCTCGGTGTCCACGAGGGTGCCGTCCATGTCCCACAGGACGGCGCGCGGCAGGCGGCGGGCACGGTCGTCCGGGGCGGGCGCGGGGTGGCGGGGCATGGAGTGCATCCTATCGAGCGCCGCCGCCGGGGTGTGCGGGGCGGGTCGCGGGCCGTGGCCCCGTCGTCGGGCCGTGTCTAGGCTGGCCGCCATGACCGACGCTACCTCCGAGGACCAGCCGGACGACGTCCTGGGCCCGCTGCGGACCCACCTGACGGCGACCGTGGACGAGCTCGAGGCCGGGCGGCGGGCCCCCACGGTCCTGTTGCTGGCCTTCGAGGGGTGGAACGACGCCGGGGAGGCCGCGACCGGGGCCCTGGGCGCGCTGCGGGAGCAGTGGGACGCGGCGGACGCGGGACGGGTGTGCGACGGCGAGTTCTACGACTACCAGGTCACTCGACCCCTGGTCCGGCGCGACGCCGACGGGCTGGGGACGCTGGACTGGCCGGCGGTCACCCTGCACGAGGCGCTCCTGGACCGTGAGGGTCGGCCCGTCGCGGGCGAGGCCGCCCCGCCGGACGGGGTGCGTGTGCTCCTCGCCGTCGGCGTGGAGCCGAACGTGCGGTGGCGCGCGTTCCTCGAGGAGCTGTTCACGGCGGCCGACGCGCGTGACGTGGACGCCGTCGTGACGCTGGGCGCGCTGCTGGCGGACGTGCCCCACACCCGGCCCCTGCGCGCCCGCCCGACCTCGCCGCTCGTGGACGTGCGGGTGGCCGTCGGTGCGGACCGTCCGGTCTACGAGGGGCCCACCGGCATCATCGGCGTCATCGCGGACGAGGCCGCGCGCCGCGGCCTGCCGAGCCTCTCGCTGTGGGGGACGGTGCCCCACTACGTGGCCCAGGCGCCCTCCCCCAAGACGCTGCTCGGGCTGGTCGAGGCGGTCGAGGACCTGCTGCACGTGAGCGTGTCCACGCGCGGGCTGGAGGACGACGCGAGGGCCTGGCAGCGCGGCGTGGACGAGCTGGCCGCCGAGGACCCCGACGTCGCCGCCTACGTCCGGCAGCTCGAGGAGGCCCAGGACACCCAGCAGCTGCCGGAGGCCTCGGGCGAGTCGATCGCGCGGGAGTTCGAGCGCTACCTGCGCGGGCGCGGCGGACGCTGACGCCCGGCCGCGCCCGGCGGGGTCAGCGCAGGCGCAGACCCAGCAGCGCCGCCACGACGTCGACCACCGGCACCGGGTCGGCGGCGGCCTCGGCCAGGCCCGGCAGGGTGCCGGCCGCCCATGCGTCGAGGGCCTCCAGCGCAAGGGGGGCGTCGAGGTCGTCCGAGAGCGCCGCGTGGACCGCGTCCAGCACGGCGACGCCGGCGGCGGCGTGCGGTCCGCCCAGGGCGGCGCGCCAGCGGGCCACCCGCGCCTGGGCGTCGGCCAGCACCTGCTCGGACCACTCCCAGTCCGACCGGTAGTGGTGCGCGAGGATCGCCGCGCGGACGGCCACCGGCTCGACGCCCCGCGCCCGCAGGCGGGAGACGAGTTCGAGGTTGCCGAGGGACTTGGACATCTTCTCGCCGTCCAGGGCCACCATGCCGGTGTGCGCGTAGGTGTGCGCGAGCGGCAGGCCGTCGACGGCGGTGGCGTGCGCGGCGGAGAACTCGTGGTGCGGGAACCGCAGGTCGGAGCCGCCGCCCTGCACCGTGAACGGCGCCGGCAGGTGGGCCCGGGAGATCACGGAGCACTCGATGTGCCAGCCGGGCCGGCCGGAGCCGAGCGACCGACCGTCCCAGGCAGGCTCGCCCTCGCGGTGCACGCGCCACAGCAGCGGGTCCAGCGGGTCGTGCTTGCCGGGGCGGTCGGGATCGCCTCCCCGCTCCGGGAACACCGCGGCCATCTCGTCCAGGCCCATCGCGGAGACCTGTCCGAGGCGCCAGTCGGTCGCGGACTGGGCCGCGCGGACGTCGAAGTAGACGTCCCCGTCGGGTTCGCCGTCGCCGCCCGGCACGCGGTAGGCCCGGCCCGCCGCCAGCATCGTCTCGACGGCGTCCACCACCAGGCCCACCGCCTCGGTCGCGCCGACGTAGTGGTCCGGGGCGAGCACCTCGAGGGCGGCCATGTCCGCACGGAACAGGTCGGTCTGCTCCTCGGCGAGCGCGCGCCAGTCGACGCCGGTCGCCTCGGCCCGCTCGAGCAGGGGGTCGTCCACGTCGGTCACGTTCTGGACGTAGGCGACCTCGAGACCGGCCGCGCGCCAGTAGCGGTGCAGCAGGTCGAAGGCCACATAGGTGCTCGCGTGGCCGAGATGCGTTGCGTCGTACGGGGTGATCCCGCAGACGTACAGCGAGGCGCGCTGCGCGTCGTTGCCCGGATGCCGGGTCCGTCCCGTGGCGGTGTCGTGCAGCCGCAGCCGGTCCGGGCGGCTCGGCACGGCGGGCGGGGCGGGGGTGCTCCAGGACTTCACAGGACTCCTCACATCGGGGTGGTTCGGCGGTGCCGGGCCGTCATGCCCGGCGGCGGGAGCGGGCTCAGGCGCTGATGACGCCCGCGCCCAGCAGGGCGAACAGCACTCCGCCCAGGAGGATGCGGTACCAGACGAACGGCAGGAACGAGTGGGTGCTGATGAAGCGCATGAGCCAGGCGATGACCGCGTAGCCCACCACGAAGGCGATCCCGGTCGCGACCAGCGTCTCCCCCATGCCGTACGGGCCCTGCGTGCCGGGATCGGTGAGCGAGGTGTACAGCTTGTACAGGCCGGAGGCGAACACGGCGGGCACCGCCAGCAGGAAGGCGTAGCGGGCGGCGGCGGGCCGGGTGTATCCCATGGCCAGGCCGGCCGCGATGGTGCCGCCGGAGCGCGAGACGCCCGGGACCAGCGCGAGGGCCTGGGCCAGCCCGTAGAGCACGCCGTCCCGCACGGTGAGCTTCTCGAGCGGCGTGGTCTGACGGCCGAGCCGGTCCGCCAGGGCGAGCAGGACGCCGAACACGATGAGCATGGTCGCCGTGATCCACAGCGACCGGAACTCCGTGTCGATCCAGTCCTGCAGCAGCAGACCCAGGACCGCGATCGGGATCGAGCCCACGATGATCAGCCAGCCCATGCGCGCATCGGGGTCCGAGTGCGGGATCCGCCCTGTGACCGCGGCGCACCACCGCCCGATGATGCGGGTGATGTCGCGCCAGAAGTAGATGAGGACCGCCAGCTCCGTGCCGAGCTGCGTGATGGCCGTGAAGGCCGCCCCCGGGTCGGCCCCGGAGGGCAGGAACTCGCCCACGATGCGGATGTGGGCGGAGGAGGAGATGGGCAGGAACTCCGTGAGGCCCTGCACCAGGCCCAGGATGATGGCTTCGATCCACGTCACGGAGGGTCACTGTACGCGACGGCCCCGGGTGGGAACCCGGGGCCGTGCGGTCCGTCACGAGCGGGACGGTCAGTCGTCGTCGTCCTCGTCGTCGAAGAGGTCGAGCGGGGTGACCTCCTCGGTGTCCGCGTACAGGGCGTCCTCGTAGGCCTCGAAGGCGTCGGCCACGGCGAAGAACGCGGCTTCGACGGCGGGGTCGTCCTCGCCCCGCTTGTTCTGCGCGGCCACGAGGTGTTCGTTCAGGGCGGTGGTGAGGGCCTCGAGGGCCATGCGGGCGTCAGAGCTCATGGGTGAACGGTAACCCGGTGGCCGGTGGCGCGGCCAGGGGTGGGCCGTGCGGGGCCGGCCGCCGGACCCGACGTCGTCTGCCAGGATGGGCGGGTGCGTGAACAGCTGATGTCCTCGACCCTCGACGCGATCTCCCGCGGACAGAAGTGGGAGTACCTGGTGATGACGGTCGCCGCCCACGAGTCCCTCGCCGACGCCCGACGGCGCCTCGTGGAGCACGCGGAGTACGGCCAGTGGGAGCTGCAGCGCTCCGTGCACTACCGGGACGGGGCGCGCCGCTACTGGATGCGTCGCCGTGTGATGCGCGTGACCTCGACCCTGCAGACCCTCTGAGGCGCGGGCGCGACGACGCCGCCCCGGCCGTCGTCGCCGCCCGCTGCCCGGATCAGCGCGGCTCCAGCATCCGCTCGAGCACCCGGCAGCCGAACTCGAGCGCGTCCACGGGCACCCGCTCGTCGATGCCGTGGAACAGGGACGTGAAGGCCAGGTCGGCAGGCAGGCGCATGGGCGCGAAGCCGTAGCCGGTGATGCCCAGCCGGGAGAGGGACTTGTTGTCCGTGCCCCCGCCGAGCATGAACGGCAGCACCTGGGCCTCGGGGTCCTCCGCCTGCAGCGCGGCGATCATCAGCTCCACCAGGTCCCCGGAGAAGGGGGTCTCCAGGGCGACGTCCCGGTGCTCGGGTGCGATGGTCACGTCCGGGCCGGCGAGCTCGGCGATCGTGGCGAGGGCGGACTCCTCCTCCCCGGGGATCAGGCGCACGTCCACGGTGCCGGTGGCCGAGGACGGGATGACGTTGTGCTTGTAGCCGGCGGTCAGCCCCGTCGGGTTGGACGAGGTGCGCAGGGTGCCGGCCACCCAGGAACGGGCCTGCCCGAGCGCGTCGAGCTGCGGCGTCGGGTCCGCCTCGTCGAAGTCGACGCCCATGATCTCCGCCACCTGTTCGAGCAGCGCGCGCGTGGTCTTGGTGTACACGAGCGGCCACTCGTGCCCGCCGATGCGGGTCATGGCGCCGGCCAGCCGGGTGACCGCGTTGTCCGGGTGCGGGGCCGAGCCGTGCCCGGGGGCGCCCTGTGCGGTGAGGTTCAGCCAGGCGAGCCCCTTCTCCGCGGTCTGCACGAGGTAGGCGCGCGAGCCGTGCACCTCCGTGGAGAAGCCGCCCACCTCGGAGATCGCCTCGGTGCACCCGTCGAACACCTCGGGGTGGTGGTCCACAACCCAGCGTGCGCCGTAGACGCCGCCGGCCTCCTCGTCGGCGAAGAACGCGACCGTCAGGGGGCGCCGCGGCCGGCGGCCCGTGCGGGCCAGGTGCAGCAGCACCGCGAGCACCATGGCGTCCATGCCCTTCATGTCCACGGCGCCGCGCCCCCAGATCATGCCGTCCTTGAGCTCGGCGCCGAACGGGTCCACGCTCCACTCGTCCGCCTCGGCGGGGACCACGTCCGTGTGCCCGTGGATGACGAGCCCCGGCGCCTCCGGATCCCAGCCCGGCAGATGCCCGACGACGGAGACCCGGCCCGGCGCCGACTCGAAGAAGCGAGGGGTCATCCCCGCCTCGGCCATGAGCCGGGCGCAGTACTCCGCGGCCTCGGGCTCACCGACGGAGACGTTGCCCCCGCGGTTGGTCGTGTCGATCCGGATGAGGTCGCGGCAGATCTCCACGACGCGGTCCTCGGGGCGCGAGCGGGCGGGGTTCACGATGTTCTCGACCATGGTTTTGAGCCTAGCCCGAACCCGTGCTATCTTTCTCAAGTTGCCCGGAGCGGGACGGACCGGACAGGACCGGAACGCGGTGGGCGACGGAGCCTCTCCCAGGGCTCCACCGATGAGCGCGAGTGGCGGAATTGGTAGACGCGCAGCGTTGAGGTCGCTGTGTCCGCAAGGACGTGGGGGTTCAAGTCCCCCCTCGCGCACCGCTCGTCGAGCAGCAGGGCCCCGGTCGTCACGACCGGGGCCCTGCGCGTTCCCCGGCCCGGCGTCCCCTCTAGAGTGGTGTCCGTGCGACGGCAGGCGCCGTCGGTGGAACCGCACGACGGCATGGAGGACCCGATGGCCCTGGAAGCCCCCGCACTGCTGCACCGGCTCGCGCGAGCCCACGGGGTGCAGCCCGAGTACGTCGGACAGGACGGCTCGGCCCAGACCGTGCCGGACGAGGCCCTCGTGAAGGTGCTCGCCGCCCTCGGGGTGTCGGTCCGTCCGGACGGGGTCGCCGCTCTGGCCGAGGCGCTGGAGGAGGCGGAGACGGCCCCCTGGCGGGACGTGCTCCCGCCCACCGTGGCCGCCCGGTCCGGCCACCGCCTGTCCGTGCCGTGCCACGTGGCCGCGGGCGAGCCGGTCGTGGCCCGCGTGCACACAGAGGACGGGCGGACCCTCGAGGTGAGCGTGAGCGAGCCGGTGTCCGAGGTCCGCCTGGTCGACGGCGTCGAGCGCGAGCGCGTCCACGTGCAGATCCCCGCCGACCTCGCCCCGGGCTGGCACCGGCTGGAGGTGACCAGCGGCTCCGGCTCCACCGCCTCCGCGGTCCTGGTCTGCGCCCCGACCCGGCTGAGCACGGCGCGTCCCTTCCTCGAGCGCCGCGGCTGGGGCGCGGCCGCGCAGGGCTACTCGGTGACCTCGGCGGACTCGTGGGGCATCGGCGACGCGGCGGACATGGCGTCCCTGGCCGAGATCGTCGCCCGGCACGGTGCCGACTTCCTGCTGCTGCACCCCCTGCACGCGGTCGAGCCCGGCCCCCATCCGGCGGACTCCCCCTACTCCCCCGTCTCCCGTCGGTTCCTCTCGGCGCTGATCGTGCACGTGCCCTCGATCCCCGAGTTCGCCGACCTGCCCGCCGCGGAGCAGGCGGAGCTGCGGTCGGCCGGCGCCCGCGTCCAGGCGGAGCTGGAGCGCACCGGCCGGATCGACCGGGCCGCCGTCGCCGCCGTCCTGTGGCCCGCGCTGCGCCGCGTGCACGAGGTGCCCCGCTCCCCCGAGCGCGAGGCCGCCTACGCACGGTTCCGCGCCGAGGCCGGCCCGGGCCTGGACGACTTCGCCCTCTGGTCCGTCCTGCGCCTGGACGGCGACGGCACCGGGCCCGATCTCGCCGACCCGGCCTGGGCGCCGGGCGGGGTCGAGGCCGAGCGGGTCCGCGTCGAACGCGCGACCGACGTCGACCTGCACCGCTGGGTGCAGTGGATCGCCGCCGAGCAGCTCGCCGGCGTGCACCAGCGGGCCCGGGCGGCCGGCATGCGCATGGGCGTCATGGTGGACCTGGCGGTCGGGGCGACCCGCGAGACCGCGGACGCGTGGATGCTCGGGGACGTGCTGGTGCCGACCATGTCCGTCGGCGCGCCGCCCGAGCTGTTCAACCAGCTGGGCCAGGACTGGTCACAGCACCCCTGGCATCCGCGCCGCCTGGCCGAGACCGGCTACGCCGCGTTCCGGGACATGCTGCGCACCGTGCTGCGCGGCGCGGGCGGCATCCGCATGGACCACGTCCTGGGGCTGTTCCGCCTGTGGTGGATCCCGGAGGGCGCCGGCGCCACCCAGGGCGCGTACGTCGAATACGACCACGAGGCGATGCTCGCCGTGCTCACGCTCGAGGCCGAGCGGGCCGGCGTCGTCGTGGTGGGCGAGGACCTCGGCACGTTCGAGCCGTGGGTGCAGCGCCGCCTGGCCGAGGCCGGCGTGCTCGGCACGTCGATCCTCTGGTTCGAGCAGGAGGACGGCGAGCCCACCCCGCCGGAGCGCTACCGGCGGCTGGCCATGGCGGCGGTGAACACGCACGACCTGCCGCCCACGGCCGGCTACCTCGAGGGCGTCCAGGTGGACCTGCGCGAACGGCTGGGCCTCTACACCGTGGACGTCGCCCAGGAACGCCGCCGGTCGGCGGAGGAGGTGCGCGCCTTCCTCGCCGCCGCGGCCCGGCGCGGGCTGCTCGCCGAGGCGGACGTGGACGTCCCCGACGCCGGCCCCGAGGTGCGCGAACGCCAGATCGTGGCCCTGCACCGCCTGCTCGCGCAGGCGCCCTCGGCCCTGCACAGCGTGGCGCTCGTGGACGCCGTGGGCGAGCGGCGCATCCAGAACCAGCCCGGCACCCTCCAGGACCAGTACCCGAACTGGACCGTGCCGCTCGGCGACGGCGCCGGACGGATGGTCTCCGTCGAGGACCTGGCGGACTCGGCGTCGGCGGCCCGACTGTTCGACGCCGTGGACGCCGAACTGCGGGCGTCCGTGCCGGTGGGGATCGGGGTCAGCCTGCACACCTCCCCCCTGGCCCAGCCCGGCCGCGGCGACGCCGGCGGCATGAACGTCTACGTGCGGCAGGCCGCCGTCGCCCTGGCCCGCCGGGGCGTGCGGATGATCCTGCTGACCCGGGCGGAGGAGCCGGTGGGAGCGGATGGCGCACGGGTCCGGATGGTGGACGCCGGCGGGCAGGCCCCGCCGGTCACGGTCGTGGACCTCGCCGCCGGGCCGTCCGCTCCCGTGCCCAAGGAGGAGCTGGCGGGACTCGGCGCCGAGTTCACCCGCGCGGCCCTGGACTGGCTCGCCTCGGACGCCGTGCCGGGCGGTCCCGTCCTCGGTGGCGCGGACGCCCCGCCCGTCGCGTTCGTGCACGGCCACTACTGGCTCTCCGGGTCCACCGCCGCGGCGCTGGCGCGGGCGGCCCACGCCCCGTACCTGCAGACCATGCACACCACGGCGGCGGCGAAGATGCTCGAGGACCCCGAGCTGCGCGAGCCGGACGCCCGGGTCGAGGCCGAACGCGAGGTCGCCGAGCGGGCCGACCTGCTCGTGGTCAACTCCGCCGCCGAGGTCGCCGACCTGCGCGAGCTGCTGGACGTGCCCCGCGCCCGCACCCGGGTGCTGCCCCCCGGGGCCGACCTCGAGACGTTCACGCCGGAGGGCGCCGCGCAGTGGCCGGGCGCCCCGGAGGACGACGGGGCCCTGCGCGTCCTGTTCGCCGGCCGCGTGCAGCGGCACAAGGGCCCGCACCTGCTCGTGGCCGCCCTCGGGGTGCTGCGCGAGCGGGCCGGTGGCGCGGGCGCCGACCCGGGGGTGCGCCTGCACGTGAACGGGGCCGCTTCGGGGGACGACGAGCTGGACCTGGCGGGCCTGGCCGCGCGGGAGGGGGTCGCCGACCTGGTGACGTTCTCCGGGCCGGTGCCCGCGCCCGCCCTGGCCGCCCAGTTCCGGGCGGCGGACGTCGTGGCGATGCCGAGCGCGTCCGAGACCTACGGCCTGGTCGCCCTCGAGGCACAGGCCTGCGGCACGCCCGTGCTGGCGCACCGGGTCGGCGGACTGGTCTACGCGGTCCTCGACGGCGTGTCCGGCCGCCACGTGACGGCGGGCACCCCCGAGGCGTGGGCCGATGCCCTGGCCGAGATCCTGGCGGATCGTGACGCCTGGGCGGCACTGGGGACCGGCGCCGTGCGCCACGCCGCCGGTCACTCGTGGGAGGCCTACGCGGACGGGCTGCTCGAGGCCGTCACCGCCGTGCCGCGGCGGTCGCCCGGGCTGGACGCCTGACCGCCCGAACGCACCGGCCCGCCGAGACAGCGAGTCTCGGCGGGCCGGTGCGCGGGCCCGGTGGCCGTCAGGACCCGAGCGGAGTGATCTCCCCGGAGAAGTGCGGGCGCCGGCGCCGCGCATCCCAGCCGCACACGCGCGTGCCGCCGTCGGGCCCGGGCTCGTAGCGGACGGCCACGGTGGTCGGCAGCACGACGGGCGCCTCGAAGTCGATGTGCCAGCGGAACCCGGCGCCGGCCGGCTCACGGCCCTCGAGCATCCGGGCGGCCAGGAACATCCCGTGGGCGATCGCGCCCTTCATGCCGAACAGTCGGGCCGAGACGCCCGTCAGGTGGATCGGGTTCCAGTCTCCGGAGACACCCGCATACCGGCGTCCGGCCCCCGTCCCGAAGCGCCACTGGGCGGTCGGCGTCGGGGGCACGAAGTCCTCGCGGGCGGGCCGCTCGGGACGCAGGCCGGAGAGGTGGACGCCCTTGGCGAGGTACCGGGAGACGCCCTCCCACAGCAGTGCCTCCCCGCCGTCGTCGCCGGGCCCCTCGACGGTCACGACGACGTCCACGGCGGTACCCGCGTGGTGCGGGACAAGACCCACCGCACGCGCGGTGACGCGCAGCGGGGTCTCCGCCGCGACGGGCCGGTGGTGCAGGACGGTGTTACTCAGGTGCACCAGTCCGGGCAGGGGCAGTGGGAACTCGGGGTCGGCCATCAGCTCCATCGCCGCACCGAACACCTGGGTGTGCACCAGGACCGAGGGCAGGTCCGCCGGATCCGCGGACCCGACGGCCCCGCGCCACGCGGACACGGCCTCGGCCGGGATGCGGTGGCCGGTCACGACCACCTGACGGTCCGGGAGCTCGCGGGGACGGCGCCGACGGACGACGGCGTCCGTGGCGGCCTGCCTGGCGGCCCGGGCGTAGAGCCGGGCGAGGGAGGGCGGGGCGGACAGCTGCGTGGTCTGCATCCTCACGCCCCCAGCTTCGACTGGCCGCAGACCCGCAGCGTGGCCCCGTTGGTGCCGCCTGCGGCGTCCGAGGCGAGCCAGGCCACCGTCTCGGCCACGTCCTGCGGCAGGCCGCCCTGCTGCAGCGAGTTGAGCCTCCGGCCCACCTCGCGCGTGGCGAGCGGGATCTTCGCGGTCATCTCGGTCTCGATGAAGCCCGGGGCCACCGCGTTGATCGTGCCCCCACGGGCCGCGAGGACCGGTGCGGAGGCCGCGGTCAGGCCGATCACCCCGGCCTTGGATGCCGCGTAGTTCGTCTGGCCGCGGTTGCCCGCGATGCCGGAGATGGAGGCCAGGCCCACGATGCGCAGCCCGTGGCCCGCCACGTCCCGGGCGTCCTCGGCGAGGAACGCCTCGTTCATGGCCAGCTGGGCCGTGGTGTTCACAGCGAGGACGGAGTCCCAGCGCGCGGCGTCCATGTTGGCCAGCATCCGGTCCCGGGTGATCCCGGCGTTGTGCACCACCACGTCCATCCGGCCGTGCCGGGTGCGGCAGTGCTCGAGGATGCGCGCGCCGGCGTCCGGCGCCGTGATGTCCAGGGCGAGCGCGGTGCCGCCCACCTCGTTCACGACCTTGGCCAGCGTCTCGCCCGCCGCCGGGACGTCCACGCCGACGACGACGGCCCCGTCGCGGGCCAGCGTCCGGACGATGGCGGCGCCGATGCCGCGGGCGGCGCCCGTGACCACGGCGACCTTGCCGGCCAGGGGGCGCGCCGCGTCGGCGGGGACCGCGCCGTCGGCGGTGGAGACGGGCACGAACTGGCCGGAGACGTACGCCGCGCGACCGGAGAGCAGGAACGCGAGCGCGCCGGCCGCACCGGGGGCAGTGAGCGGCACGCCCTCGCCCAGGACGAGGCCGTTGGCGGTGCCGCCACGGCGCATCTCGTGCGCGATCGAGCGGGTCAGGCCCGTCACGCCCTGGCGGGCGGCGCGCAGGGCCGGGTCCGTGGCGGCCTCGGGGTCCTCGAACACGGTCACCACGCGCGAGGAGGAGCCCAGCGAGCGCAGCGCGCCGCCGATCTCCAGCGCCACCGCGCCGAGGTCCGCGGGCGTGGCGACCCCGTCGAAGCACGCGACGATCGCCGCGTGGCGGGCGCCCTCCCGGGGGGCGTCGGCGACCTCGAGGCCCCACGAGGCCAAGAGGGTGCGGGCGTCCGCGGCTGCGGGGGTCGCGCCCAGGACGAGCACGGAGCCGGGCAGCACGGGGTCGCCGGGGGTGTGCCGGCGCAGCTCGACGGGCTGAGGCAGGCCCAGGGCGCCGGTGAGGCGGCGGCCCAGGGGCGAGGCGACGAAGGTGCCGTAACGGTCGGTCATGGTCGGTCCTCTCGGGTCGGGTCGGTCGGGGCTCAGCGGCCGCGGAGCAGGGCGACGATGCCCTGGCCGCCGGCGGCACAGACGGAGATGAGGCCGAGGGAGCCCTCCCCCTTCTCATGCAGCATCTTGGCCAGCAGGGCGACGATGCGGCCGCCGGTGGCGGCGAAGGGGTGACCGGCCGCCAACGAGGAGCCGTGCACGTTGAGCCGGGCGCGGTCCACCGAGCCCAGCGCACCCGGCAGCCCGAGGCGCTCGCGGCAGTACTCCTCGTCCTCCCAGGCGGCGAGCGTGGACAGGACGGTGCCGGCGAACGCCTCGTGGATCTCCACGAAGTCGAGGTCGTCGAGGGTGAGCCCGTGCCGGGCCAGCAGGCGCGGGACGGCGTAGGCGGGGGCCATGAGCAGGCCCTCGTGTCCGTCGACGAAGTCCACGGCGGCGTTCTCCATGTCCACGAACTCGGCGAGCACGGGCAGTCCGCGCTCGGCGGCCCACTCCTCGGAGGAGAGCAGCACCGCGGAGGCGCCGTCGGTGAGCGGGGTGGAGTTGCCGGCCGTCATGGTCGCCTCGTCCCCCAGCTGGCGGCCGAACGCGGGCTTCAGGCCGGCCAGCTTCTCCGGCGTGGAGTCGGGGCGGAGGTTGTTGTCGCGGGCCAGGCCGTGGAACGGGGTCACCAGATCGTCCATGTACCCGGCGGCGTAGGCGGCGCCGAGGTTCCGGTGGGAGGCCGCGGCGAGCTCGTCCTGGGCCTGACGGGTGATGCCCCACTTGTGGGTGGTCAGGGCCTGGTGCTCGCCCATGGACATGCCGGTGCGCGGCTCGCCCGCGCCGGCCGGCTCGGGCACGAGCTGCCCGGGGCGCAGCTGGGCGAGGGCGCGCAGGCGGTCCTTCGTGGTCTTGGCGGTGTTGAGCTGCAGCAGCACGCGGCGCGCGCCGTCCGAGAGCGAGACGGGCGCGTCCGAGATCGAGTCCACGCC
The DNA here is from genome assembly GCF_052220525.1 of Micrococcus sp. TCR-5. Taxonomy (NCBI): domain Bacteria; kingdom Bacillati; phylum Actinomycetota; class Actinomycetes; order Micrococcales; family Micrococcaceae; genus Micrococcus; species Micrococcus sp. TCR-5. Next base: position 9,823 of record NZ_JBQPDO010000004.1, on the reverse strand, counting down.
GCCGCCGATGGCGGAGTCGAGCTGGCCGAGCCGGATCTTGTTGGCGAGGGTGCCCAGGGCCTCCATGCCGGTGGCGCAGGCCACCTGGACGTCGGCGGCCGGGGTGGCGGCGGAGAGCGCGGAGCCCAGGACGGCCTCGCGGGTGAGGTTGAAGTTGCGCGGGTGCTTGAGGACGGCGCCGGCGGTGACCTGGCCGATGCGCTCGCCCTGGAGCCCGAACCGCGCGACGAGGCCGTCGAGCGTGGCCGTGAGCATCTCCTGGTTCCCGGCCTCGGCGTAGGCGGTGTTGGCACGGGCGAAGGGGATGCGGTTGCCGCCCAGGATGACGGCGGGGCGCAGCGCTCCACCGGCGACGGCGGGGCGGGAGGCGGTCTCGGACGCGGGGGTCTCGTGGTGGGTCATGACGGTCCTCTCGACGGCGGGCCCACCGCCGACGCGGCGGGGGCGTTTCCACCCCGGACGATACGGACATCGGCGGGGTGGGTGACTGTGACCCACAGTACCTGATACGCTCGGTTTCGTGAACCCCGTTACGTCCACCGCCCGGGACGGTCGCAGCGTCCGCTGGGACCGGCACCGCGCCGAGCGCCGTCTGGAACTGGTCCGGGCCGCCCGGTCGGCCGTGCACGCCCTGGGCGCACACGCCTCGATGGAGGAGATCGCGTCCCACGCGGGCACCTCCAAGACCGTCTACTACCGCTATTTCGGCGACCGCGAGGGCCTGCGCCTGGCGGTGTCCGAGCGGGTCACCGCCCACATGGAGCGCCGCCTGCTCGAGGTCGCGGACGAACCGGTCTCCGAACCCGAGGCGCTGCGTCGCATGGTCGAGGTGTACCTCACGGTCGCGGCGACGTCGCCCGAGGTGTACGCGTTCGCCGTCGCCCCGCCCCCCGCCGCGGCCGAGGCCCCTGTGCTGGGCCCGTTCCTCGAGCGCGTCTACGCCGTGCTCGAGTCGGGCCTGGCGCGCGGGATGGCCGCGCGGGGCCACGCCCCGGCGCCGGCGGACCCGCTCGCCCTGTGGCCGCGCGCCGCCGTCGGCCTCGTCCGGGCCGCCGCCGAGACCTGGCTGCGGACCCCGGCCGCCGGTCGCATCCCGGTCGAGGCGATGGCCCGCGCCATCGCCGACTGGCTGCTCACCGGCCTCATCGGCGCCGCGCCCGGCGCCTCCCTCGAACCCGCGGCGGCGGACGCCGACCGCGCCCGCCCCCACTCACGAACAGGAGCATCGTCATGACCGTCCACGAGAAGCTCGCCCCCCAGTCCTCGACGCACAGCACCGAGGTTCCCTCCGACGTCGCCGAGATCGCGCCCGAGCGGCCGACGCCCGGCTCCCTCGACGCCGCGGCCCTCGAGGAGGCCCTCCTCGGCCGCTGGGCCGCGGAGCGCCGCGAATCCCGCGAACTCGCCAAGGACCCCGCCCTGTGGCGCGACCCGCTGCTCGGCATGGACGAGCACCGCGCCCGCGTCCTGCGGCAGCTGGGCGTCCTCGTGGAGCGCAACGCGGTCCACCGCGCCTTCCCGCGCGAGTTCGGCGGCGAGGACAACCACGGCGGCAACCTCGCCGCCTTCGGTGACCTCGTGCTCGCCGACCCCTCCCTGCAGATCAAGGCCGGTGTGCAGTGGGGCCTGTTCAGCTCGGCGATCCTGCACCTGGGCACCGCGGAGCACCACCGCCGGTGGCTGCCGGGCGCGATGGACCTGAGCGTCCCGGGCGCCTTCGCCATGACCGAGATCGGGCACGGCTCGGACGTCGCCTCGATCGCGACGACCGCCACGTACGACGAGGCGACCCAGGAGTTCGTCATCCACACCCCGTTCAAGGGCGCCTGGAAGGACTACCTCGGCAACGCCGCGCTGCACGGCAGGGCGGCCACGGTCTTCGCGCAGCTGATCACCCGGGGCGTCAACCACGGCGTGCACTGCTTCTACGTCCCCATCCGGGACGAGGAGGGCGCCTTCCTGCCCGGCGTGGGCGGCGAGGACGACGGCCTCAAGGGCGGACTGAACGGCATCGACAACGGCCGTCTGCATTTCACCCAGGTCCGCATCCCGCGCACCAACCTCCTCAACCGCTACGGCGACGTGGCCGAGGACGGCACCTACTCCTCGCCCATCGCCTCCCCCGGGCGTCGCTTCTTCACGATGCTCGGCACGCTCGTCCAGGGCCGCGTCTCCCTGTCCCTCGCCGCCACCACGGCCTCCTTCCTCGGCCTGCACGGTGCGCTGGCCTACGCGGAGCAGCGCCGCCAGTTCAAGGCCTCCGACCCGCAGCGGGAGGAGGTGCTGCTGGACTACCAGAACCACCAGCGCCGCCTCATCGACCGCCTGGCCCGCGCCTACGCGGACGCCTTCTCCTCCAACGAGCTCGTGGAGAAGTTCGACGACGTCTTCTCCGGCCGCTCCGACACGGACGTGGACCGGCAGGAGCTCGAGACGCTCGCCGCGGCCGTGAAGCCGCTGACCACGTGGCACGCCCTGGACACCCTGCAGGAGGCCCGCGAGGCGTGCGGCGGCGCCGGGTTCCTCGCTGAGAACCGGGTGGCCCAGATGCGCGCCGACCTGGACGTGTACGTCACGTTCGAGGGTGACAACACGGTGCTCCTGCAGCTGGTGGGCAAGCGCCTGCTGACCGACTACTCGAAGGAGTTCGGACGTCTCAATGTGGGCGCCCTCTCCCGCTACGTGGTCCACCAGGCCTCGGACGCCCTCCACCGTGCGGGCCTGCACAAGGCCGTCCAGTCCGTGGCCGACGGCGGGTCCGAGCGCCGCTCGGCGAACTGGTTCAAGGACCCCGCCGTCCAGCATGAGCTGCTCACCGAGCGCGTCCGCGCCAAGACCGCCGACGTCGCCGGCACCCTCTCGGGGGCCCGGGGCAAGGGCCAGGCGGCGCAGGCGGAGGCGTTCAACACGCGCCAGCACGAGCTCATCGAGGCCGCCCGCAACCACGGCGAGCTGCTGCAGTGGGAGGCCTTCACCCGCGCCCTGGAGGGCATCACGGATGAGACCACGAAGACCGTCCTGACGTGGTTGCGCGACCTCTTCGCGCTGCGCCTCATCGAGGACGACCTCGGCTGGTTCGTGGCCCACGGCCGCGTCTCGAGCCAGCGCGCCCGGGCCCTGCGCGGCTACGTCAACCGGCTGGCTGAGCGGCTGCGCCCCTTCGCCCTCGAGCTCGTCGAGGCGTTCGGCCTCGAGCCCGAGCACCTGCGCATGGCGGTGGCCACGGACGCCGAGACCCAGCGCCAGGAGGAGGCCCACGCCTGGTTCACGGCCCGCCGGGCCGCCGGCGAGGAGCCGGAGGACGAGAAGGCCGTGCGCGCCCGCGAGAAGGCGGCGCGGGGTCGCCGCGGCTGACCGCGTCCGTCCCCGGACGCACCGGGCCCCCGTCACCTCGCGGTGGCGGGGGCCCGTCTGCGTGGTCGGCCGGGCGGGCTCAGCGCAGCACGGCCTCGTAGACCTCGATCGTGCGCTCCGCGATGGTCTCCCACGAGAAGTGCTCGATCGCGCGGGCCCGGCCGGCCTCACCCATCGCGCGGGCGCGCTCCGGGTCCTCCACGACGCGGGTGAGCGCGGCCGCGAAGTCGGCGGCGAACCCCTCCTCGTCCACGGGCGCCCCCGTGCCGTCGTCGACCTGCTCGAAGGGGACGAGCAGGCCGGTCTCGCCGTCCTGCACGACCTCCGGGATGCCGCCCACGGCGGAGGCGACGACGGCGGTGCCGCACGCCATCGCCTCGAGGTTGACGATGCCCAGCGGCTCGTAGACCGAGGGGCAGGCGAACACGGTGGCGGCCGTGAGGATCTCCATCACCTCGTGGCGCGGGATCATCCCCTCGATCACGACGACGCCCTGGCGGGTGCGCCGCAGCTCGGAGATCAACTCGTTCACCTCGTGCGCCAGCTCCGCGGTGTCCGGGGCGCCCACGCACAGCACGAGCTGGACGTCCTCCGGCAGCCGCAGGGCCGCACGGAGCAGGTGGGGCACGCCCTTCTGGCGCGTGATGCGGCCGACGAACGCGACGGAGGGCTTGTCCGGGTCGATTCCGTACTTCTCCAGTGCGGCGGTGCCGGTCTGCGGGGTCCAGACCTGCGTGTCGATGCCGTTGTGGACCGTGTGCACCTTCGCCGGGTCCACGTCCGGGTAGCAGGCCAGGATGTCCCGACGCATGCCGTCCGAGACCGCGATGACCGCGTCCGCCCCGAGGTAGGCCGTGCGCTCGGCCCAGCTGGACAGGGCGTAGCCGCCGCCGAGCTGCTCCGCCTTCCAGGGGCGCAGCGGCTCGAGGGAGTGCGCGGAGAGGACGTGGGGAACCTCGTGCAGGAGCTTGCCGAGATGGCCGGCCATGTTGGCGTACCAGGTGTGGGAGTGGATGACGTCGGCGCCCTCGAGGTCCCCGAGGATCGTGAGGTCGGTGGCCAGGGTCTGCACGGCCCCGTTGGCGGCGTCGAACCCGGGCGGGTTCGGGTACGTCAGGACGCGGGCCCCGTGGTAGTCCGGGTCGCGCGGCTCGCCGAAGGCATGGACGCGGACGTCGACGCGGGAGGCGAGGACGCGGGTCAGCTCGGCGACGTGGACGCCGGCACCGCCGTAGATGGACGGGGGGAACTCTTTGCTCACGATGTCGATGCGCACGCCCCCAACCTAGTTCAGCCCGGCGGGGGTCGATAGTCTGGCGGCACGGATGCCCCGCACGCCCAGAGCACGCGTGCGGGTCGCGACGACCCGGCTCATGAGGAGTGACGCAGATGGTGCAGAAGAAGGTCCTCTCGGTCGTGCTGGCGGGCGGTGAGGGCAAGCGTCTGATGCCGCTGACGGCCGACCGTGCCAAGCCGGCCGTCCCGTTCGGCGGCACGTACCGCCTCATCGACTTCGCGCTGTCCAACCTGGTCAACAGCCGGTACCGCGAGATCGTCGTGCTGACGCAGTACAAGTCGCACTCGCTGGACCGCCACATCTCCGAGACGTGGCGGATGTCCACGCTGCTGAACAACTACGTGGCCTCCGTGCCGGCGCAGCAGCGCCGGGGCAAGGACTGGTTCACGGGCAGCGCGAACGCCATTTACCAGTCCATGAACCTGATCCACGACGCACGGCCGGACATCGTCGTCGTCATCGGCGCGGACCACGTCTACCACATGGACTTCCAGCAGATGGTGGACCAGCACATCGCCTCGGGTGCCAAGGCGACCGTGGCCGCGGTGCGCCAGCCCCTCGAGCTGGCCTCCTCGTTCGGGGTGATCGAGACGGACCCGCAGGACAGGACGCGGATCTCGGCGTTCGTGGAGAAGCCGGAGACGACCCCCGGCCTGCCGGACGACCCCACGCAGTTCCTGGCCTCGATGGGCAACTACGTGTTCGACACGGACGCCCTCGTGGCGGCGCTGAACCAGGACGAGGAGAACCCCGAGTCGAACAACGACATGGGCGGGGACATCATCCCGCTGTTCGTGGAGCGCGGCGAGGCCGGGGTGTACGACTTCACCGCCAACGAGGTGCCCGGGGGCACGGCCGGCAAGCACTACTGGCGGGACGTCGGCACCCTGGACTCTTACTACGACGCGCACATGGACCTGGTGCAGCCGTGGCCGGAGTTCAACCTCTACAACCGCGAGTGGCCGCTCTACACCCGCCAGTCCGTCTCCCCGCCGGCCAAGCTCGTGCGCTCGTCCACCCGTCGCCCCGGCTCGGCGAACGACTCGATCCTCTCCCAGGGCGTGGTCATCTCCGGCGGCACCGTGGCCCAGTCCGTGCTCTCCACGGACGTGCGCGTGCACAACGAGGCGTGGGTGGAGCAGTCGGTGCTGCTGGACTCCGTCGTCATCGGCGAGGGGGCCCACGTGCGCAACGCGATCCTGGACAAGAACGTGGTCGTGCCCCCGGGCGCGCGCATCGGCTTCGACCGGGCGGAGGACGAGGCGAACGGCTACACCGTGACAGAATCCGGCCTGACGGTGCTCTCCAAGGGCCAGCCCGTCCCGACGCCGCACTGACGCGGCCCCGGGCCGCCGGCCCCGGACCACCGCCGACGCGCGGGCACGCCCCGGTGTGTCCGCGCGTCGCCGTCCCCGCTGGATCCCCGACCGGAGGCTCGCCTTGACCGACACCACCCCCGACCTCGACGCCACCAACGTCACCCGCGCTGAGGCCGCGGACCGCTCCCGCCTGCTCACGGTGCAGGACTACGTCGTGGACGTGGACCTCTCCGACGCCCGGGACGCCGCGGCCGACACCTATCCGGTCCGCACCGTGATCCGCTTCGCGTGCGCCGAGCCCGGCGCGCAGACCCACCTGGACTGGATCCACGGCGGCGTGGAGTCGGTGACCCTCAACGGCACGGCGCTGGACGTGGCCGAGGTCGTGGGCGAGGCCCGGGTCCTGCTGCCCGACCTGGCGGCGCAGAACGTGGTGGAGCTGGTCGGCCGGTCCGTGTACTCCCGGTCGGGCGAGGGCCTGCACCGCTTCACGGACCCCGCCGACGGCGAGGTCTACCTCTACACCCAGTACGAGCCCGCCGACGCGCGCCGCGTGTTCCCGGACTTCGAGCAGCCGGACCTCAAGGCCGCCTTCACCTTCTCCCTCACCGGACCCGAGGACTGGGTGCTGGCCTCGAACCGGCCGGAGGTGTCCCGGACGCCTGCCGGGGACGGTGTCGTCCGGGTGGAGTTCGCCCCGACGCTCCCCCAGTCCACCTATATCACGACGCTGCTCGCCGGCCCCTATGCGCAGTGGGAGGACGCCTGGGACGGTCACCCGGCCAGCGGCGCGCGGGCCGTGCCGCTGCGGCTGTTCACCCGGCGCACGATGGCCGACGCGTTCGACCCCGAGGCCGTGTTCGACGTGACGAAGCGGGGGCTGACGTTCTTCCACGACCTCTTCGGCGTCGCGTACCCGTGGGGCAAGTACGACCAGGCCTTCGTGCCCGAGTACAACCTCGGCGCCATGGAGAACCCGGGCCTCGTCACCTTCACCGAGGACTTCGTGTTCACCTCGCGGGCCACCGCGGTCCAGTACGAGGGCCGGGCCAACGTGATCCTGCACGAGATGGCGCACATGTGGTTCGGCGACCTCGTGACGATGCACTGGTGGGACGACCTGTGGCTCAAGGAGTCGTTCGCGGACTACATGGGCGCCCTCGGCGTGGACGAGGCCACCGACTTCCGGACCGCGTGGGTGACCTTCGCGTCCCGCCGCAAGGCCTGGGCGTACGTGCAGGACCAGATGCCGACGACGCACCCGATCGTCGCGGACATCGTCGACCTCGAGGCCGCCCGTCAGAACTTCGACGGCATCACCTACGCCAAGGGCGCCTCCGTGCTCAAGCAGCTGGCCGCCTACGTGGGCCGGGACGCGTTCCTCGACGCCGCGCACCGCTACTTCGCCGCCCACGCGTGGGGCAACGCCTCCCTCGCCGACTTCATGGCCGCGCTCGAGGCCGCCTCGGGGCGGGACATGCGCGCGTGGGCGGACGCGTGGCTGCACACCTCCGGCGTGCCCCGGCTGCGGGTCGACGTCGACGGCGACACCCCAGCGCTGCGCCAGGAGGGCACGGACCCGGTCACGGGCGGGCCGATCCTCCGCCCGCACGTGCTGAAGGTCGGCGTCTTCACGCCCGGGCAGGACGGCGTCCTGCGCCGCACCGCCCAGGTCACCGCCGACGTGCCGGGCGGGGCGGAGGGCACGGCCGTGCCCCTGCCGGACCTCGAGGTCCCCGGGGGCGTCCGCCTCGTGCTGCCCAACGACGAGGACCTCACCTACGCCGCCGTCGCGCTCGACGCGGACTCGCTGCGCGCGGCCCTGACGCACCCCATCGCGGACCCGCTCGCGGAGGCCACCGTGTGGGCCGCCCTGTGGTCGATGACCCGCGACGGCGAGCTGCCGGTCGCCCGGTTCCTCGACGCGGTGGCGACGCTGTCCGCGCGGATCTCGACCGTGGGCGTGCACGCGCAGGTGCTGGCGCAGGCCGCCGCGGCCGTGGACCAGTACGCCCGCGCCGAGGACCGGGACGCTCTGCGCGCCCGGCTGGGCGAGGTGCTGGCCGAGCAGACCCGGACGCTCGAGGCCGGCTCCGACCGCCAGCGCACCGCGGCCCGCACGTGGGCGACGCTGGCGCGGGCCGACGTCGGGATGGCCGCGGCCCTCGAGGCCGCCCTGCTCGGCGAGGACACGGCGACGTCGGCGCCGGGCCTGGCGTTCGACGCGGAGCTGCGCTGGCTCGTGCTCCAGGCCCTCGCCGCGACCGGCCGGGCCGACCAGGACCGCCTGGACGCGGAGCTCGAGGCCGGCCGCACCGCCCAGACGGTCACGTGGCACCGCCTCGCCGCGGCCGCCCGCCCCGAGGCCGAGGTTAAGGCCGCGGCGTGGGAGGCGGTCATGTCCGGCCGCACGGCCACCGGCACGGAGCTGTCCAACGACCTGCTCTCGGCCACGGCGGCCGGCTTCGCGGCGGGCGAGGTCGAGCTCCTCGCCCCCTACGAGTCCGGCTTCTGGCCGCGCCTGACCTCGGTGTGGGCCTCGCGGTCCAACGGGCTGGCCTCGCGCGCGATCGGCGGGCTGTTCCCGGGCCGCCAGGACGCGGTGGCCGGCGGCGCCGGTGCGCAGGAGTCACACCCGACGCTGGCCGCGGCCCAGCGCTGGCTGGACGAGCACCCCGACGCCCCGGGGGCACTGCGGCGCCTGGTCGTGGAGCACACGGACGCCCTGCGACGGTCCCTGCGCGTGCAGGCGGTGCAGCCGGCGGGCTGAGCGGTAAGCCCTCCCGCGCAGAGTGGTCACGACACGCCGCCTCCCCTCGGGCGAGGCGGCGTGTCGTGACCATTCCGGCTCAGGGCGCGGCGACGCGGAGCACGCGTTCCCGGCCCACCCGGCGCAGGCCCACGGCGTCGGCGGCGCGCTGGGCGTCCCGGTCGCGCATCCCCACGCGCTCCACGACGACGGGCCGCGTCTCCAGTGCGACCATCAGGTCGGCGTGGCGCGCCACGTGCGCGGCCCCGCCGTCCGGGTCGAGGGACAGCGCCTGCCGGTCGGCCGCGTGGAGCCAGGCCGCCGACACGTCCTCCACCGGGCGGCGCAGGTGCGCGCCGAGGGAGGCGTCGTCGAGCAGGTCGGAGACGTCGGCGTCCGCGAGGCGGGCCACGAGTGCGGGTGGCCCGGCGACCACCGCGGTCGTGTGCAGCAGGACCACGTGCAGCAGCTTCGGGTCGGCGTCCGCGGCGGGCGCGAGCACGACGCCCGGGTCCTCCCACGCCGTCGGCGCGACGCCGAGTCCCGCGGCCAGCCCGGTCCGCAGCGCGGCGGTCGCGTCGGCGCCCAGCACGTCGGCCGGCGCGACCGTGCCGAGGGCCAGCGGGTGGACGCCGAGCAGCCGGTTCAGGGCGCGGGCCTCGCGGTGCGCCCGGTCCACGAGGGCGGCCAGCTCGGGCGAGGTCTCCCCCACCAGCGGCAGCTCGCGCAACGTTGCGGCACCCACCGGCACCCCGGCCTCGGCCGCGACCGCTGCCAGCGCGTCCCAGTGTCGCGTCTCCTCCTGGGCAGGCGTGCGGCCGCCGCCCGGCTCGTCCAGCCGCGGTCCGTGAGCAGAGGCACGCGGCGGCCGGAGGCCAGCTCCAGCTCGAGGGCGCAGTGGACGTCCACGGTCGACCGTGGGCGCCGCGGGGCGTCGGAGCGGGCGATCAGGCGGACGGGGGCGTCGTCGTCGGGGGTCATGGTCCGATCCTGACGGAGCCGCCCCGCCACACCTCGACGCGTCGGGGGCGGTTTCGGGCGGTATTCACGTCGAATACCACCGCAAACCGCCCCCGGACGGAAGCGTGCCGGACGGTGCCGGGA
>NZ_JBQPDO010000039.1:0-1344 GCF_052220525.1 Micrococcus sp. TCR-5 | reverse complement strand
GATCCGCGAGGTATACCACCTCGTGAAGACCAACCCTCGCACCGGTCAGATCGCGAGTTGACAACTATAGGAGCATCAACGCCCTCGCCGAGACTGTGAACGGCTCCTACAAGGCCGAACTCGTCCGCGGACCCGCACGCTCGGGGCCGTGGAAGACGGTCGAGGACCTCGAACTCGCGACGCTCGGATGGGTGCACTGGCACAACACCCAGTGCCTCCACGGATACCTTGGCGACGTCCCGCCCTCCGAGTTCGAGAACACGTTCTATGCTGTCCCCGACGACCACAACCTGCTGGTCGGAATCAAATAGCGCGAGTCTCCATCAGACCCAGGGCACTTCAGTCCGCACCGTCGAACTCGACCCCGAGCGAGCGCCCCTGATCGAGTGGGCGTTCAAGGCCTACGCCTCGGGGAACTGGACCGTCAGCCAGCTCCACGACGAACTCACCTCCCGCGGACTGGTCAGCCTGCCTACCCCGAAGCGGCCATCGAAGCCGCTGGCGGTCTCCTCGGTACATCGCCTGCTGACCAACCCGTACTACAAGGGCAATGTCGACTATCGCGGCACCCGCTATAAGGGCACCCACCCCGCGCTCGTCCCATCCGAGGTCTGGTACCAGGTCCAGTCCGTGCTCACCGCTCACAAGACCGCCGCCGAAGCCACCCAGGCCCACGACCACTACCTCAAAGGCACCATCCACTGCGGACAATGCGGATCGCGGCTGATCGTCTCCAACGCCAAGAACCGACACGGCAACGTCTACTGCTACTTCGTGTGCTCCGGTCGGCACTCCAAACGCACCGACTGCACCCGCGGCGCGATCCTGATCGCAGACGTCGAGAAGCTGATCGAGGACTACTACACCCGCGTACAGATCAGCCCCGCCCAGCGCGACGCCCTGTCCGGGATGCTCCACCACGAGTTCGACCGACTCATGGCCGCCGAGACCGACGAACTCGAACGCCTCACCACTCACCGAGACCGGCTCATGCAAGACCACTACGCCGACGCCATCCCGCTGCCCGTCCTCAAACGAGAACAAGACCGCATCCTGGGCGAACTCGACCGCCTCAACCGGCGTATCGACGCCCACCAAGGCGACTACGCCGACGCCCGCGCCCACCTCGACGACGCCCTCGGACTCCTGGCCAACTGCGCCGACATCTACCAACGGTGCGACGACGCCAACCGGCGCCTGTGCAACCAAGCCTTCTTCACCAAGGTCTACATCGACGAAGACAACGAACGGGTCTGCCATGAGTTTGCTTGACACGAGTTATCAGGCGGCGGCAGCCGCCTGGACTGATTGAACCATCTCGAACTCGACAGGGGTGAGCTTCCT
>NZ_JBQPDO010000038.1:0-1428 GCF_052220525.1 Micrococcus sp. TCR-5 | reverse complement strand
GGTCAAGTCCCTGGAAGTGGTGTAGCCGTCTTCGAGGTTGTAGGGGGCTTGTACCTGTCAGGTCTGCAGGGTCGGCATCACCTCCGTGCTCATCACGGTCTCTTGCTCCGTGGTCAGGGGCTCACGGCACCGGGCGAGCAGTTCCAGGCCGAGATACCGGCGGCCTTCGGCCCACTCATCGGTCTGCTCGGCCAACACAGCCCCGACCAGACGCACCACGGCATCCCGGTTCGGGAAGATCCCCACCGAGTCCGTGCGGCGCCGGATCTCCCGGTTCAGCCGCTCGGCAGGGTTGTTCGACCAGATCTGGGACCACACGTCCCTCGGGAACGAGGTGAACGCGAGGATGTCCTCTCGTGCTGCATCGAGGTGCCCAGCCACCGCGGGCAACCTGTCCTGCACGTAGTCCAACAGGCGCTCGAACTGGGCCTGCACGGCCGGCCCGTCGGGCTGGTCGTACACGCTGTGCAGCATGGCCTTCACCGCCGGCCACATGCTCTTCGGGGTCACGGCCATCAGATTCGCCGCGTAATGGGTGCGGCAGCGTTGCCACACGGCCCCGGGCAGGTTCGCCGCCACGGCTTCCACGAGGCCGCGATGGGAGTCCGAGGTCACCAGTGCCACCCCGGCCAGCCCCCGGGCCACCAGGTCCGCGAAGAACTCGTTCCACGCCGCACCCGTCTCCGTGGTGGCCACCCTCAGCCCGAGGACTTCGCGGCGCCCGTCGGCGTTGACCCCGGTGGCGACCATGGCCACCGCGTTGATCACCCGCCCGCCCTCTCTGACTTTCATGGTCAGGGCGTCGGCGGCGAGGAACACGAACGGGCCGGCCTCGCCCAGCGGCCGGTGACGGAAAGCCTCGATGTGCTCGTCCAACTCCTGTGCCATCCGGCTGACCTGGGACTTCGAGAGCGAGTCGATGCCCAGCTGCCGTACGAGCTTGTCCATGCGCCGGGTCGAGACCCCGGCCAGGTAGCAGTCCGCGACCACGGTGATCAGTGCGGACTCGGCCCGTTTGCGGCGCTCGAGCAGCCATTCGGGGAAGTACGTGCCGGCCCGGAGTTTGGGGATGGCCACATCGATCGTGCCGGCGCGGGTGTCCAGGGGTCGGTGGCGGTAGCCGTTGCGCTGCGCTGTCCGGTGTTCGGAGGGCTTGCCGTACTCGGCCCCGCAGACCGCGTCAGCGTCGGCGGAGAGCAGTGCGTTGATCACGGTCTGCAGCAGGTGGCGCAGCAGGTCTGGGGAGGCCTCCCCGAGAGCTTCGCGCAGCAGGCGTTCAGGGTCGACAATGTGTGGAGCGGTCATCGTGGTGATGTCCTTTCGAGAGTGCTGTGGAAGGTTCGCTCGAAGGCTCCCACGGTGACCGCGTCCGTCTCGAAGATGGTCGTGGCCACCGGGGAGGGTTACACCACTATCCGGGACTCAACT
>NZ_JBQPDO010000037.1:0-1619 GCF_052220525.1 Micrococcus sp. TCR-5 | reverse complement strand
GCGCGCGCCGCCGCCGAGCAGGCCGGGCTGGACCGGCAGCTCGTGGAGCTCGTGAACCTCCGGGTCTCCCAGCTCAACGGCTGCGTGTTCTGCCTGGACCGGCACACCCGCCAGGGCGCCGACGCCGGTCTGAGCGTGCAGCGCATGGGGCTGCTGCCGGCGTGGCGTGAGGCAGGGGCCGTGTACTCGGAGCAGGAGCGCGCCGCGCTCGAGCTCGCCGAGGCGGTCACGGACCTCCCCGAGCAGGAGCAGCTGAACTACGTGCAGGCCTCCACGGCCGCCGTGCTCACGGACGCCCAGTACGCGGCCGTGCAGTGGGTCGCGATCGTGATGAACCTGACGAACCGCATCTCGATCCTGTCCCATCACCCCGTGCGGCGCCGGGACGGCTGACCCCTTCCCCGTCGTCGGCCCGGCGGCGGGGTCCACCCAGGAACGAGAGGATCGACCATGTCCGAGCAGACCCCCAGCCTGGAGCACCCGCAGGTCCGCAAGAACGGGGAGAGGTACGAGATCGTCGTCGATGACGCGGGCACGGTGGCCGGCTTCACGGTGGCGATCGACGACGACACCGCCGACGGCCCGGCCCAGCGGATCTTCCCGCACACCAAGGTCGACCACCAGTACGAGGGCCGGGGTCTGGCCTCGACCCTCGTGCGCGAGGCGCTGAAGGACACCGTGGCCGCGGGCCGCCGGATCGTCCCCGTGTGCCCGTACGTGAAGGACTGGGTGGACGAACACGACGACGTGGCCGGCGAAGTGGACCCGGCGGGCCCCGAGCATCTGCGGTTCCTGGAGTCCCGCCAGGACTGACGCACCGCACCCGGTGAGCACCCGGAGACGAGAAGAGCCCCCGCCGATCCGGCGGGGGCTCTTGCTGGTCGGGGTGACAGGATTTGAACCTGCGGCCTCGTCGTCCCGAACGACGCGCGCTACCAAGCTGCGCCACACCCCGTTGGAGGTCTCAGACCTGAATCCAACAGAGACCGACTATACCAGCCACACCGGGTGCCGCCAAACCGAGATGCGGGGCAGAATCGCACGCGTGAGACCTCTGCACACCCGACGAGTCCGAGGGAGGGCGACATGAGCTGGTGGCCGTTCCCGCGTTCCTCCGCGGGCCCCTCCCCCGACGACGACGGCGCCCCGGCCGCCGCCGAGCTCGAGGAGGCCGTGGCGGCCCTGCGACAGCTGTTGCGCGCGGAGCGGCACCGACTGCGCCCGGACAGCTGGGCCCTCGCGTGGGAGATGGTCGAGCACGCCGCCGAGTACAGGCCGGCCTGGGCTCGCCTGCAGCGCACACGGCCCGTGGAGACCCAGGAGCTCGTGCTCGCCCTCACCGGGCGCTTGGAGCCGCTGCTGTGCGACTTCCTCGCTCTCCCCGACTCGGAGAAGCCCACCCATGCCGACGCCGTGCACGCGCGCCTTCGGGAGCAGAGCACGGAGCACGGCCGGCTGCGCCGCCGGCTCACCCGCGCGCTCACGGCGCGGCTGCGGGCCGGCGAGGAGCTCTGAGCGCCGAGGGGGAGGCACCCCGGAACGCAGAAAGCCCCGTGCAGATCGCACGGGGCCGCCCGGTGAATCCTCCCGGGAATGCGGGAAGGGCCTCGCACACAACG
>NZ_JBQPDO010000036.1:0-1735 GCF_052220525.1 Micrococcus sp. TCR-5 | reverse complement strand
ATACCACCGTCGACTTCTTCCCGGCTGCCGAAGAGACGTTTGCAGTCGTAGCCGCGGCGAGGACGCTCGTGCACTTGCCCGACAACGCTAACGGGAACCATCCAGCGCGCTTTGCTTCAGACTCTGGAACTCCGCCTCGGAGATAGTTCCGCTGTCGAGTAGCTGCTTGGCTTGCGCGATCTCAGACGCAGGTCCCCCAGCAACAGTCCGGATGTAGTCGTCCGCCGTTGCTTTGGCCTCTCGTGCCTGTCGCTCGGCTCGATCGCCCATCCCACGACCGCGGAAGATCAGGTAAACGAGCGCCGTGAGGAACGGAACAAAGATGAGGAAAAGCAGCCAGATCGCCTTGTAGACGCCGCTGAGTTCGCGGTCCCGGAAGAGATCACTGATGATTGAGAACAGTGCGATGAGGTAGGCGACGAACACAAAGATGGTGAAGAACCACCAGATCGCATCCCAGATCGTGCTCCAGAAGTCCATGTTCCTGACCTCACCTTCCGGCCCGGTTGGGGGCCAAGCCTAGAGTTTCGTGTGAACCCAGGGTAGCAAGCGGCAAGCGGCCCCTGCCTACCTCAGCCAGAGCTGGGCGCGCCGCAAAAGTGCTAACGAAAGTGCTAAGCAACCTGCAGGTCGAGGTATCGCGGTGGAGTCATCCACAGGGCACATGCCGTAGATCGTTGATTTCATGCGGCAGAACGCCCTTCCAAGATTCGCGGCGCGAGGGGGTCGAGGTCAGTTCAAGTCCCCCCTCGCGCACCGCGGGCCGTTTGCAAGACGGCCAGGGAACGGTTTGTACGTTCCACAGGGGAAGCCCCCGGGAGACTCGGACGAGTCTCCCGGGGGCTTCTTTACGCACAGGATTGGCCTCCCGGGCGACGCCGCGGGCGTCCCGAGGGCCTGGCGGACTCGTCTGGGCATGGAAAGACCCCCGCGGGCCTGCGCCTGGGAAGGCTCCCGCGGGGGTCTGGATGTGTCCACGTGGTCCCGTGGGAGCGGCTCTAGGTTAGGCGGCCTCCCGCCTCTCAGGTGGCAAGCCCCCTGGTGATGTGTACGCGGGCCCGTACTCGTCGGCGCGGGTGAACCCGGCCGTGCGCTCATGGCGGCGGGCGCGCTTGACCGGGGCCGTGGCGAAAGACCAAAGCGTGTCGCCCCAGTCGTTAGAACGACGCCCGGCCTACTCTCGGAAGGTCGCCACCATCGACACCTACTGGCACACACGCGAAGGCATCCACCCTTATGTCCAGCCTCTCTGACCTCCTCGGCCAGGTCCGCGCCACGAACCCAGACCTCGCGGCCAACCTCGAACGCGAGATCAAGAACCGCACCCGGCGTCAGCGCCAGTTCGGACTCGTGTTCGAGGGGCACCGCCCCGAGGCCGTGGAACTGCCCTCTCGGCCCGTCCGCAAGGGGGACAAGGTCCGCATACTCCCGCCCCGCGGGGAGACCAAGAAAGGTGACCAGACCCTCTGGCACGTCGACCACATCGACCGCACTACCGGCACCGCCCGCCTGACCGCCGTCGACGGCGAGCAGGAGGCCCAGGCGGCCATTTCCGATCTCGTCGTCGTCGCTGAGTTCCGCGATCACATGTACCCCGGCCTCGTCGAGACCGGCCGAGTCGAGAACGGCGGTGGCAAGCCCTTCCATACGGTCATCAACGCCGAGAACTTCCACGCTCTCGAGATGCTCACTTACACCCACCATCGCAAGGTGGACTGCTGTCGCGCGTCAGACT
>NZ_JBQPDO010000035.1:0-2352 GCF_052220525.1 Micrococcus sp. TCR-5 | reverse complement strand
ACGTGGGCGTGGTGCAGGAGCCGGTCCACGGTGGCGGTGGCCAGGGTCTTGGGCATCAGCTCGTCGAAGCCGGCCGGGTGCAGGTTCGAGCTGATCGCTACGGAGCGTTTCTCGTAGGCGGCGTCCACGATGCGGTAGAGGCCCTCGGCGGCATCGTCGGCGACCGGCAGCAGGCCGATGTCGTCGATGACGATCAGGTCGGCGCGCAGGATTCGGGCGACGGCTTTGGTGATGGTGTCATCGGGCCGGTGGGCCCGGATCATCGCCCCGAGGTCCTCCAGGGTGAACCAGGCCACCCGCTTGCCCTCCTCCACGGCCTGCTGGCCCAGGGCCTCGAGGAAGAAGGTCTTGCCGGTGCCGGAGGGCCCGCAGACCACGAGGTTCTCTCTGCGCGAGAGCCATTCCAGGGTGCGCAGGGACTGCTGGGTCGGGGCCGGGATCGAGGAGGCGCCCGGATCCCAGGTCGTGAAGGTCTTGCCGGTGGGGAACCCGGCGGCCTTGCGCCGGGCGGCGAGCATGGATCGGGCCCGACCGGTGGTCTCCTCGACCAGCAGGGCCTTGAGGACCTCGGCCGGCTCCCAGCGTTGGGCCCGGGCGGTGGCCAGTACCTCGGCGGCGATACCGCGGGCGTGGGGCATCTTCAGCTGCCGCAACAGCGCCTCCAAATCGGCCGGCAGCGCCGGTGCGGCGGTGTTCGGGGTGTGGATGCTCACCGGGCTGCCCCCTCGGTGTTGGAGGTACCGAGGCCGGCCCAGCCGGCGGTGCCCTGGGTCAGGGACCGTTCCTCGGTGGCGGTGTGCATCCCGGTGCGGTGGCCGGCGGCGGTGAGCAGGGAGGCCAGGTCGCCGTGGGCGAAGCGCTGGTGCACCGCGGCCACCCCGAGGGCGCGGTCGACCTGGTCGGTGCCGGCGAGCTTGGCCAGGGTGACGGCCTCGGCCATCTTCTGACCGATCCGGCTGGTGCCGGCCGCGGCGGCCTCCACCAGCCAGGTCCTCGCTCCGGCCCCGATGGCCAGGAACTCGGCCTCCGCCGCCGAACGGGGCACCGGGGTGTAGTCCCCGGGCACCTTGTCCGTCTCGTGGCCGGGGAAGTGCGCGTCGTCGATGGCCGGGGACCCGGGCCGGGCCACCCGGTGCCGGGCGACCTCCACCGGCCCCTGCGCACCGGCGTGCATGATCACCACCATCGAGTCCGGTCCGGTGCCGTGATGGCGCACGAACACCTCGGCCCCGAGCAGGTGCGCGGGCACCGAGTACTGGGCGTTTTCGAAGGAGACCATCGGCGTGTTCTCCGGCACCTTCCGTCCCACCCCGTAGGCCACGGTGTGCGCCGTGGCGGGGATCCGATGCAACGCGCTGGTCTCCTCGGCGAGCATGTGGTCCGGGCGGCGCCGGGTCACCCGGTGCTCCCGGGAGTTCACCATGGCCATGAACCCCGCGCAGGCGGCCTCGAGCTCAGCGAACGAGGCGTACTGGTCCCGCAGGTTGGTGTCCTTCGGGACCAGGTCGGCCTTGGCCAGCTTCACCGCGTTCTCCACCCCGCCCTTGGCGGCCGGATCCGCTGGCTGGCAGGTCAGCACCTCCACGCCGTAATGCCGAGCGAACGCCACGGTGGCCTGGTTACGCACCGGCACCCCGGCCACATGAGAGACCGTCACTGTCTTCTCGTTATCCGTCAGCACATAGGTCGGCGCGCCCCCGATCAGCCGGAAGCACCGGTCCAGGGCGGCGAACACACTCGGAGCCGTCCTATCACGCAGGGCGATGACGATCCGGTAGCGGGACCAGGCCAGCCAGGCCACGAACAGCACCGTCTTGGCCCCGTCGATCGCCGGCCCATCGCCGAAGTCGTACTGCAGCCATGCGCCCGGCTCGGTGATCCAGGGCCGGTGCACCCGGCGCTTCCCGGCCCGCCAGGCGGCCTTCACCTCGGCCACCGCCCGCCGGGTGGAGCGCTCAGAGCCGGTGTAGCCCATTGCGGTGAGCTTGGCGTGCACGACATCGGCGCGGATCCTGCCCGTGGAGGCCTCGACCCATTCCTCGATCTTGGGCAGCCAGACATCGGTGACCTTCGGGCGGCTGGCTCCGGATCCAGGGGTCTGGCCGGCGTCGCGGGCCCGCACCAGCCGGGCCACGGTGTGATGGGAGCAACCGGCCAGCTCGGCGGCGCCCCGCAATGACTTGGTCAGGTCATAGGCACTGAGTATTTTCATGGTTTCTGCGGCATCCTTCATTCAGGGCCTCTTCCTCGCTGGATTCGATTCGACACCGATATCCAACCCGGGGAGGAGGCCCCCGCCGGCTCACGACGCGGCGGGCAACGAGCAACGCGGGCAAACCAGATGGCCAGCAC
>NZ_JBQPDO010000034.1:0-3156 GCF_052220525.1 Micrococcus sp. TCR-5 | reverse complement strand
TACGACTGTCAGTCTCTGAGGGCCGGATTCCGCGAGGATGAGGAAGTCCTGGCCGTGGTGCTCTGACCCATCTCTACGATTGACCCACATGGTGTCTTGGCGTTGATCTGTCGGGCCCGCGGCCGGGCACGTACGACCACTGCCGCCGGTCCGGGCGTGACCTGATAGGAGCCTGGAGCATTTTCGTGACCGTGTCCCCGTGACAGTCCTGTCCGCCCACCGGCGTCGGTGCCGCCCCCGCACCCGTAGCCGGAGGACAGCCTCGTACATGAGCCAGATCGCCCCCACCCGTTCCGGTCACGTCGTGATCGGCGTGGACACCCACAAGCACATCCACGTGGCCGCCGTCATGGACTCGATCGGTGGGATTCTCGCGACCGGCACGATCGCCACCGACCGTGCCGGTTACCAGCAGCTACTGGAATGGGCCGCGGACTACGGCACCATCATCGCGTTCGGCATCGAGGGCACAGGCTCCTACGGGGCTGGTCTGGCCTCGTACATCCGTCGCCAGGGGCACAAGGTCGTGGAAGTCTCGCGCCCAGACCGACGCCTGCGTCGGTTGAACGGGAAGTCCGACACCTTGGACGCTGAGAACGCGGCCCGCGCAGTCCTCGCGGGTTTCGCTACCGCCACGCCCAAGAGCGCCGACGGGAGCGTGGAAATGATCCGTCAGCTCAAAGTCGCTCACGACACTGCGGTCAAAGACCGCTCTGCAGCGATGATCACGTTGAAGGCGATGCTCGTGCACGCCGAAGAAAATCTACGCAAGGTACTGCAGGGGAAGACGCAGAAGATGATCGCCCGCCGCTGCGCTTCCCTGCGCCCCCGCGCGCTGAGCACGCCGGAGGAGGCCAATCGTCATGTGCTCCGGTCGCTGGCCAGGCGGTGGCTGTCGTTAAACGAGGAGATCCTCGAGCTCGAGGCCATGATCAAGGGGCTCGTGATCGCGCGTGCGCCGCACCTGCTCGACCAGTTCGGGATCGGCGTGGACACGGCAGCGGAGATCCTCATCGTGGCCGGGGACAATCCCGAACGGATCAAGAGCGAGGCAGCATTCGCCAAGCTCGCCGGCATCAGCCCCGTGCCTACAGGCTCAGGGATGAGCAGCGGAAAACATCGGATCAATCATGGCGGTCACCGTCAGCTGAACGCAGCCATCTACAGGACAGTCATCGTGCGGATGCGCTTCCATGAGCCCACGATCGCCTACGTGGCACGACGCACCGCGGAGGGCAAGTCCAAGCGAGACATCATTCGCTGCCTCAAGAGGTACGTGATCCGCGAGGTATACCACCTCGTGAAGACCAACCCTCGCACCGGTCAGATCGCGAGTTGACAACTATAGGAGCATCAACGCCCTGGCCGAGAGCGTGAACGGGCTCTACAAGGCCGAACTCATCCACTCCAAGCGGATCTGGGAGTCCGTGTAGGCGGTGGAGCTGGCCACCATGGGGTGGGTGCACTGGTGGAACACCACCCGCCTCCACGAGACCCTCGGCTACCGCACTCCCGCAGAAGTTGAGACGGCCTACACTCACGACCAGGATTCAGCGCCCGTTGCGTCCTGACCTCGGAACGAAACCCAGGGCGCTTCACATCGAGTGTATCGACGTGCCACGAGCGACCCCTTCGCGCGTCTATCAGGATCGACTCGTCCCGTCCCACCCCTTTACGGAACCCCAAATGGCGATATCATCGCCATATGACGATTGATGCGATCCCGGCCGAGCCTCAGTTCGAGGTGGCAGACAGTCATGCCGCGCTCTTCCATGCCCTCGCCGAACCCACACGCTTGGCTCTCCTCCAGCACCTCTCGACCGGTGAGCACCGAGTTCGCGACCTTGTCGAACACATGCACCTTGCCCAGTCGACCGTCAGCAAGCATCTCTCGTGCCTGCGCGACTGCGGTCTGGTCACCGCGCGCACTGAAGGCCGCGCTTCCTGGTTCACCCTCGCCGATCTGCCCCGACTAAAGGGCCTGCTCGAGGTGGCGGACGACCTGCTCGACACCTCCGGGACCACCCTCTCCCTGAAGAACCACCGCGATCACGAGAACCTCGAGGACGGGGACCTCTGATGAGCTCAGGACACGACCATTCGCACGGCGGCAGCGGGTCGAGCACCGCCCGGACGCGACTCGCCATCGCCTTCGCCATCACCTCCGTCATCGTGCTCGCGCAAGCGATCGGGAGCGTCGTCACCGGAAGTCTTGCCCTGCTCACGGACACGGCGCACGCCCTCGTCGACGCCTCCGGACTGCTGGTCGCGCTGATCGCGGCGACCATGATGTTGCGCCCGGCCAGCAGCAGCCGAACCTGGGGATTCGCTCGCATCGAGGTACTGGCAGCCTTGGCCCAGGCCACGCTCCTGATCGTGGTCGGCACCTACACCGCCGTCGAGGGTATCTCGCGACTAACCGACCCCCCGGACGTCCCCTCAGGAGAGCTGCTCATCTTCGGTGTGATCGGCCTGGTCGCGAACATCGCCGCGATCCTCATCCTGGCCGGAGGCAAGGACTCGAGCCTCAACATGCGTGCCGCGTTCCTCGAGGTTCTCAATGACGCTCTCGGTTCGCTCGGCGTGATCACGGCCGCGATCGTGATCCAGCTGACCGGATTCCAACAGGCCGATGCACTGGCTGGTTTGTTCATCGCCGCGCTGATCGTGCCTCGGGCGTTCCGCATCATGGCCGAAACACTGCGGATCCTCATGGAGTACACCCCGAAGGGAGTGGATCTCGATCAGGTGCGCGAGCACATCCTCGCTCTCGACCACGTCCAGGACGTCCACGACCTGCACGCCTCAGCGATCGGGAGCAATCTGCCGATCTTCTCGGCTCACGTCGTCGTCGGGGAGGAGTGCTTCGAATCAGCCCACGCACTGCGGATCCTCGAAGAGGTCCATGTCTGCGTCAGGACGCACTTCCCGATCGCGTTCGAGCACGCCACGATCCAACTGGAGAGCCCGTCGGTGCATCGAGGTGAATCCGAACGTCCCTTGCACACTTAGCGCCCACGGATCCGCACTCCTCCTAACCGCAGGCGAGGGCGACAAAACGGCGCGCACCCCACTCGATGGTGGGGTGCGCGCCGCGGGTAGTCGCTGGGCTCAGCGGAAGGAGACGAAGGTGGGATTACCCCAGATGGTGCGCTC
>NZ_JBQPDO010000033.1:0-3634 GCF_052220525.1 Micrococcus sp. TCR-5 | reverse complement strand
TGAGCGGTGTGCCGCCGACCGCACCAGGGCCGGCCATCCCGCGACAACGGCGGTGTGGCGGCACGGCACAGCTTTTCTCTCCCGACCGGAAGGCCCCGCACGATGACATCCTCTTCCGTACCGGCTCCTCCCCGGAGCGCCCCGTTATCGGTGGTCGCCGTCGTGGGCAGCACCCACCGGCCGTCGAAGACCGCCGTACTCGTCGGAAGCCGGTGATCACCGCGACGGTCGCGGCCCAGAACTCCCGCTGAGACGCAACCACCCCGGCAGTGCGCGCGCATGATGCGCTCTTCCGCTGCCGATATCCACGGCCCTGACATGGGCCGTCACCGAAGTACTCCACCCGTCGCATCCTGCGCGGTCGGTCACCTCCGCCCTAGCCTGGGCCCACTCGGCCCGGCACGGGCGTAGCAATCTTCGTCATTCTTGTCCCTCTTCAGAAAGGCGCACCGTGCGTGCTCTCATCGTCCTGGCCGTGATCGGCTTCTTCGCCCAGCTCGTCGACGGTTCCCTGGGCATGGCCTACGGGGTGACCTCCACCTCCCTGCTGCTGCTGGCCGGGATCGCCCCAGCCTCGGCCTCGGCCATCGTGCATCTGTCCGAGGTCGGCACCACCCTGGCCTCGGGAGCCGCGCACTGGAAGTTCGGCAACGTCGACTGGCGGGTGGTCGGGATCATGGCCGTGCCCGGCGGGATCACCGCGTTCTTCGGCGCCCACGTCCTCGTCGGCCTGGACGGCGACGCCGCCAAACCGATCGTCTCCACCATCCTGCTGGGACTGGGCATCTACGTCCTCTACCGGTTCCTGCGCCTGCCCACCTCCCGGCCGGTGTTCACCGGCACCCTGCGCAAGCGCCTGCTCGTGCCCCTAGCCGTGGTCGCCGGGGCGCTGGACGCCATCGGCGGCGGCGGGTGGGGCGCGGTGGGCACCCCGACCCTGCTGGCCTCGAGCAAGATCGCCCCGCGCAAGGTCGTCGGCTCCATCGACACCTCCGAGTTCGTCGTCGCCCTGGGCGCCTCCCTGGGCTTCCTCACCGGGCTCGGGGCCGCCGGCATCGACTTCGCCTGGGTCCTGGCACTGCTGGTCGGCGGAGTGATCGCCGCCC
Source organism: Micrococcus sp. TCR-5 (assembly GCF_052220525.1). NCBI lineage: Bacteria > Bacillati > Actinomycetota > Actinomycetes > Micrococcales > Micrococcaceae > Micrococcus > Micrococcus sp. TCR-5. The sequence goes on along the minus strand of NZ_JBQPDO010000033.1, from coordinate 2,528 downwards.
CGATCGCCGCCTGGCTGGTGCGCCACCTGGCCCCGCGCATCCTGGCTGTGGCCGCCGGCGGGCTGATCATCTGGACCAACTCCCGCACCCTCGTCAACACCGACACCGGCCAGGCGCTGTTCGGCTCCGCCGGGACCGTGCTGTTGACCGGCATCTTCCTCGCCTGGATCGCCCTGATCGTGTGGGCGGTGCGCCGCGAGCTGCAGGTGCGGGCCGCCGAGCGGAGCCAGGCGCACACCCAACCGGTCGAGGCCTGACAGGCCACGACGACAGACCAACACCATCCACGGATCCGGTGCACCCTGCGGGGTGCACCGGATCCGTGCTGTCCGAGAGGTCACGGTGTCGCTACTGGCACGCGGGGACGACGTGCGGACGCCGCGACACAAATACCAGATGTCACGTCACAGTTTGACAAGTGTGTCGCTGGGTGTCGGCGACCTTGGTGGGCCTCTGAAAAAGTTCTAGCGTGGCTAGGTGTAGGAGGGCATGACGTTGTTGACTCGGGTCGGTGCCAGTGAGGCCGGAGGAGCTGTCCCGCGTCAAGTAGTTGGCAGGATTTCCTTGGTTTTGAATGTCGGGGTGGTGGGGTCGGCCAGGCCCAGGTGCACCTCCTTGGGCCGGTTCCATGAGATGGCCTCGTGGGGCCGGAGCTCGTTGTACTCGATCCGGTAGTCTTCGGCCCGCTCGGCGAGCACGATCGCGTCGTCAATCTCGTCCAGGTAGAGCCGTTCGTACTTCAGCGTGCCGAAGCCGCGTTCACGGGACCCGTTCTGCCCCGGGGTCTTCACTCGGGTGCGCACGTGGTGTAGCTCGGGGTGGGCGGCGATGAAGGACTCGAAGCGGAAGGACCGGAACGGCCCGCCGTTGTCCGTCACGATGGTCACCACGGGCAACAGCTCACCGGTCTCGGGATCGACCGGGCAGGCCTCGACCAGCGGGTGACCGAACATGGCCTCGTAGTCGGCCAGGGCCAACTCGATCGCGTCGATCGCGTCGTGCTGGTTCCCGGTGGGCGAAACGTGGAAGGGGTGCTCGTACTTGGACCAGTAGTCCCGGCACCCGGCCAGCCGCCAGGTCCCTCCGGTGGTGGTCTCGAACTCGCTGAAGTCCAGCTGCCAGACTTGGTTCGGGCCTGAGGGCTCGGTGGCGAACGCGGCCTTGCGCCGCTCGGCCAGCTTCCGTCGCTCCCGTTGGTACTGCGCGGGCAGAATCAGCCCCTCGTCGCGCAGGATCCGCAGCACGGTCGCCTCGGAAACCACATGCCCGTCGTGGCGGACCATTGCCCAGATCTTCCGATGCCCCCACGCCGGATGGGCCAGCGCGTGCTTGACCACCAGTTCCCTGGCGGCCTGCCGTCCCGGTTGCGGCCACGGTCCCTTCACCGCCGTCCCGGTGCGGGCCTTGGCCTGCCAGCGGCGCCAGGTCCGCTCGGGCATGTCGAAGAGCTGGCAGAACCTCGCGGTCGACATGCCCGCTTCCACGCGGATCACCTCGAGGTCCTCGAAGGGCCCAGCCGGCCCTCCGCGGACTTCTTCCACACCCTGGCTTCCAGGTGTGCCTCGCCCAAGGCCTGGGTCAGCTCGGCGACCTCGGCCTCCAGCTGTTCCTCTCGGGAGGATGGTCCGGACCTGCCGGCCACCAGGGCGGTCTTGCCGGCTTCCAGGAACTCGGCCTTCCACCGTCCGATGGACTGCTCACTGACCTTCTCCTTGCGTGCCGCTTCGGCGATGGACATCTCGCCGGCCAGCACGCTCAGCACTATCCGGGTCTTCTTCTCCGCCGGAATCGAGGGTGGTCTACCCATGTCTGACTCTCCTTCAGGACCTACATAACGGCCCTGCCACTAAGTCTGACGCGCGACAGAGCGTCTCCGCAGGAGGTATGAGGCCGATGGTAGTTGTAGTGGTTCACCCACACCGCCAGGGCCTCACGCCGAGCTTGCTCTGAGGTGTAGGGGCGGGCGTAGAGGACCTCGTCCACCATCAGCCGGTTGTACCGCTCCACCTTCCCGTTGTGACGCGGGGTGTAGGGTCGGATCCGGTGGTGCCGGCCTCCGAGCGAGACCACCTTCGCGGTGAAGTCCACGGCCCGGTAGTTGTTCCCGTTGTCCGTGATCACCCGGTCCACGGTGATGCCGTGCGCGGCGAAGAACGCCCTCGCCCGGCAGTAGAAGCTCACGGTCGTGGCCGCCCGCTCGTCCTCCAACGCCTCGGTGTAGGCCAGCCGGGTGAACCCGTCGATCGCCGAGTGCAGATAGGTGTACCCGACCCGTCGGCCAGGCCCGCGCTTGGCTGCTCGCGCGTTCTCGGAGTCCCGGCCGTGAGCACGCCAGCCGCCCCCCTCGGGGATGCGCCCGATCTTCTTCACGTCCAGGTGCACCATGTGCCCCGGCCCTCTCGCGGTGATCTTCTGGGGTCGTTGGCGCAGGTCCTCACCCGTGGGCGCGAGGTCTGGCAACCGGGAGATGCCCAGCCGGTGCAGCCACCTCCCCACCGTTCGGAGGCACAGCTGGTGGCCTTCGGAGG
>NZ_JBQPDO010000032.1:0-5667 GCF_052220525.1 Micrococcus sp. TCR-5 | reverse complement strand
GTGCGAGGCCCTCCCTCAAAGAATGTCCGGCGGCGACCTACTCTCCCACAACCTCCCGGCTGCAGTACCATCGGCGCTGTGGGCCTTAGCTTCCGGGTTCGGAATGGAACCGGGCGTTTCCCCCACGCTATGACCGCCGTAACCCTAACCCCACACCACCACCCTCAACACGGGCAACAGCAGGGAAACCTACGGGTCACACAACAGTGACACTATTCAACTCAAAACACCTCAACCATCCACCAACAAGCAGACAGCCGGTTGCAATCAGACAACCGCACAGTGGACGCGAACACCAACCCATCACCTTGAAGCAAGCAATAGGATAAGAGTGTGTGTAAGTCATCGGCCTATTAGTACTGGTCAGCTTCACGAGTCTTCAGTCCTCGCTTCCACATCCAGCCTATCAACCCAGTGTTCTAGCTGGGGGCCTCACACCTCAAAGGGGCAAGGAAATCTCATCTCGAAGCCGGCTTCCCGCTTAGATGCTTTCAGCGGTTATCCATCCCGAACGTAGCTAATCAGCCATGCACCTGGCGGTACAACTGACATACCAGAGGTTCGTCCGTCCCGGTCCTCTCGTACTAAGGACAGACCTTCTCAAATTTCCAACGCGCGCAGAGGATAGGGACCGAACTGTCTCACGACGTTCTGAACCCAGCTCGCGTACCGCTTTAATGGGCGAACAGCCCAACCCTTGGGACCTACTCCAGCCCCAGGATGCGACGAGCCGACATCGAGGTGCCAAACCATGCCGTCGATATGGACTCTTGGGCAAGATCAGCCTGTTATCCCCGAGGTACCTTTTATCCGTTGAGCGACGGCCGTTCCACAACGAGCCGCCGGATCACTAGTCCCGACTTTCGTCCCTGCTCGAGCTGCCACTCTCACAGTCAAGCTCCCTTGTGCACTTGCACTCGACACCTGATTGCCAACCAGGCTGAGGGAACCTTTGGGCGCCTCCGTTACATTTTAGGAGGCAACCGCCCCAGTTAAACTACCCATCAGGCACTGTCCCTGACCCGGATCACGGGCCGAAGTTAGATATCCAGAGTGACCAGAGTGGTATTTCAACGGCGACTCCACGAACACTGGCGTGCCCGCTTCACAGTCTCCCACCTATCCTACACAAGTCACACCGAATACCAATACCAAACTATAGTAAAGGTCACGGGGTCTTTCCGTCCTTCTGCGCGTAACGAGCATCTTTACTCGTAATGCAATTTCGCCGAGTTCATGGTTGAGACAGCGGGGAAGTCGTTACTCCATTCGTGCAGGTCGGAACTTACCCGACAAGGAATTTCGCTACCTTAGGATGGTTATAGTTACCACCGCCGTTTACTGGGGCTTAAGTTCTCCGCTTCGCCGAAGCTAACGGGTCCCCTTAACCTTCCAGCACCGGGCAGGAGTCAGTCCATATACATCGTCTTACGACTTCGCATGGACCTGTGTTTTTGATAAACAGTCGCTTCCCCCTGGTCTCTGCGGCCCCGATCCCCTCACACCAGCGAGTGGTGCTCAAGGTTGGGGCCCCCCTTCTCCCGAAGTTACGGGGGCATTTTGCCGAGTTCCTTAACCATGATTCTCTCGATCGCCTTAGTATTCTCTACCTGACCACCTGTGTCGGTTTAGGGTACGGGCAGTTTGAACCTCACGCCGATGCTTTTCTAGGCAGCATAGGATCACCGGATCACCCACCACGTGGGCGCCCATCAGGTCTCAGGCATACAGCCGGCGGATTTACCTACCGGCAGCCCTACACCCTTAGACCAGGTCATTTCCATTGCCCGGCCCGGCTACCTTCCTGCGTCACACCTGTTAATGCGCTTGCCTCCCCGGTTCAGGTCCCGCGCTCCCCACCACCGACCCCGTCAAAGACGGGGTTCGGGATGGTTCGGGCGGTTAGTATCACCGGCTCAGCATGGGCGGTTCTTCACTGGTACGGGAATATCAACCCGTTGTCCATCGACTACGCCTGTCGGCCTCGCCTTAGGTCCCGACTTACCCAGGGCAGATTAGCTTGACCCTGGAACCCTTAGTCATCCGGCGGACGGGTTTCTCACCCGTCTTTCGCTACTCATGCCTGCATTCTCACTCGTCCACAATCCACCAGAAGTTACCCGCTGGCTTCACCTCGTGAACGACGCTCCCCTACCCATCCAGCAAAACTGAATGCCACGGTTTCGGCGGTGTACTTGAGCCCCGCTACATTGTCGGCGCGGAATCACTTGACCAGTGAGCTATTACGCACTCTTTCAAGGGTGGCTGCTTCTAAGCCAACCTCCTGGTTGTCTCAGCAACTCCACATCCTTTCCCACTTAGCACACGCTTAGGGGCCTTAACCGGTGGTCTGGGCTGTTTCCCTCTCGACTATGAAGCTTATCCCCCACAGTCTCACTGCCACGCTCTCACTTCCCGGCATTCGGAGTTTGGCTGAAGTCAGTAACCTTGTAGGGCCCATCGTCCATCCAGTAGCTCTACCTCCGGGAAGAAACACGTGACGCTGCACCTAAATGCATTTCGGGGAGAACCAGCTATCACGGAGTTTGATTGGCCTTTCACCCCTACCCACAGCTCATCCCCTCCATTTTCAACTGAAGTGGGTTCGGTCCTCCACGCGCTCTTACACGCGCTTCAACCTGGCCATGGGTAGATCACTCCGCTTCGGGTCTAGGACACGCGACTCAATCGCCCTATTCAGACTCGCTTTCGCTACGGCTTCCCCACACGGGTTAACCTCGCCACGTATCACTAACTCGCAGGCTCATTCTTCAAAAGGCACGCTGTCACCCCACAAGGAGGCTCCAACGGTTTGTAGGCACATGGTTTCAGGTACTATTTCACTCCCCTCCCGGGGTACTTTTCACCATTCCCTCACGGTACTGATCCGCTATCGGTCAACAGGTAGTATTCAGGCTTACCAGGTGGTCCTGGCAGATTCACACGGGATTCCTCGGGCCCCGTGCTACTCGGGCAACCCTCCAACAGCGGCGGAACACATTTCGACTACGGGACTCTCACCCTCTACGGTCCAGCATCCACACTGGTTCGTCTATATGCCCGCACCTCACTGCGCCATGCCGGCAGACATGACAAGGAGGGGCCCACAACACCGCACATGCAACCCCTGCCGGGTATCACACACATACGGTTTAGCCCCATCCGCGTTCGCTCGCCACTACTAACGGAATCACTTTTGTTTTCTCTTCCTGTGGGTACTGAGATGTTTCACTTCCCCACGTTCCCTCCACCCGGTCTATGTGTTCAACCGGGGGTCACACGACACGTCGTGCGGGGTTTCCCCATTCGGAAATCCTGGTCTCAACGTCCGGTTATCGACTCCACCAGGCTTATCGCAGATTCCCACGTCCTTCTTCGGCTCCTGTTGCCAAGGCATCCACCATGCGCCCTTGGAAACTTTCACACACAATGAAAGTCCTCAAATGAGCAATATCTAACTAAGATGTCATTCTCGGCATCACCACACCTCACACACCACCCCAGGGGGAACAGTGCGATCAACGATGCAGCAACAAAAAAAATAAGATGCTCGCGTCCACTATGCAGTTCTCAAACAACAACCCACACCCCATCCACCAACCCACAAGGCCAGCTTCACAAGATACGGAGACCAGAAACAACAACCCCAACCCTCACAGATCAGGGTGCCTGCTGTTCCAGGACCCAACAGTGTGCCAACACCAGCCCGCAGCCACCAACACCACCCATTCCAACCACACCCTCACAGGCATGACGTACTCGAGCACTGCCGGCACCACCACTGGCACCATTCATTGATGTTCCACCCATGAGCAACCCGCCATCACACACGCGGTGATGCAACGGGCACTGATGCTCCTTAGAAAGGAGGTGATCCAGCCGCACCTTCCGGTACGGCTACCTTGTTACGACTTAGTCCCAATCGCTGGTCCCACCTTCGACGGCTCCCCCCACAAGGGTTAGGCCACCGGCTTCGGGTGTTACCGACTTTCGTGACTTGACGGGCGGTGTGTACAAGGCCCGGGAACGTATTCACCGCAGCGTTGCTGATCTGCGATTACTAGCGACTCCGACTTCATGGGGTCGAGTTGCAGACCCCAATCCGAACTGAGACCGGCTTTTTGGGATTAGCTCCACCTCACAGTATCGCAACCCATTGTACCGGCCATTGTAGCATGCGTGAAGCCCAAGACATAAGGGGCATGATGATTTGACGTCGTCCTCACCTTCCTCCGAGTTGACCCCGGCAGTCTCCCATGAGTCCCCACCACGACGTGCTGGCAACATGGAACGAGGGTTGCGCTCGTTGCGGGACTTAACCCAACATCTCACGACACGAGCTGACGACAACCATGCACCACCTGTGAACCCGCCCCAAAGGGGAAACCGTATCTCTACGGCGATCGAGAACATGTCAAGCCTTGGTAAGGTTCTTCGCGTTGCATCGAATTAATCCGCATGCTCCGCCGCTTGTGCGGGCCCCCGTCAATTCCTTTGAGTTTTAGCCTTGCGGCCGTACTCCCCAGGCGGGGCACTTAATGCGTTAGCTGCGGCACGGAAACCGTGGAATGGTCCCCACACCTAGTGCCCAACGTTTACGGCATGGACTACCAGGGTATCTAATCCTGTTCGCTCCCCATGCTTTCGCTCCTCAGCGTCAGTTACAGCCCAGAGACCTGCCTTCGCCATCGGTGTTCCTCCTGATATCTGCGCATTCCACCGCTACACCAGGAATTCCAGTCTCCCCTACCGCACTCTAGTCTGCCCGTACCCACCGCAGATCCGGGGTTAAGCCCCGGACTTTCACGACAGACGCGACAAACCGCCTACGAGCTCTTTACGCCCAATAATTCCGGATAACGCTCGCACCCTACGTATTACCGCGGCTGCTGGCACGTAGTTAGCCGGTGCTTCTTCTGCAGGTACCGTCACTTTCGCTTCTTCCCTACTGAAAGAGGTTTACAACCCGAAGGCCGTCATCCCTCACGCGGCGTCGCTGCATCAGGCTTGCGCCCATTGTGCAATATTCCCCACTGCTGCCTCCCGTAGGAGTCTGGGCCGTGTCTCAGTCCCAGTGTGGCCGGTCACCCTCTCAGGCCGGCTACCCGTCGTCGCCTTGGTGAGCCATTACCTCACCAACAAGCTGATAGGCCGCGAGTCCATCCAAAACCGATAAATCTTTCCAACACCCACCATGCGGTGGACGCTCCTATCCGGTATTAGACCCAGTTTCCCAGGCTTATCCCAGAGTTAAGGGCAGGTTACTCACGTGTTACTCACCCGTTCGCCACTAATCCACCCAGCAAGCTGGGCTTCATCGTTCGACTTGCATGTGTTAAGCACGCCGCCAGCGTTCATCCTGAGCCAGGATCAAACTCTCCGTAAAAAAATTACAGAACAACACCGTGGCAGCCGGAAATAACCACCACGACATCCATTCAATACCTGGCAGACCATCACCACACCACGGGGGTGGCAGGCGATGATCAACCAATATGTGTTAAAACAATTGGCATCAACAAACTTGGCACACTATTGAGTTCTCAAACAACAGGCGCTTCCAGCTTCAGCGACCCGCTCCGCGGGCCGTTTCGCTCTGGAGCAACTTCTCCATCCTAGACCATCCGTTTCGACCGTGTCAACTCCGTGTCCGAAGCATTCACCGTC
>NZ_JBQPDO010000031.1:0-6569 GCF_052220525.1 Micrococcus sp. TCR-5 | reverse complement strand
GGCACAGGTGGACGAGCTGGTGGCTTCGTATGAGTCGGGCGCGACACTCGTGGAGCTGGGCGAGCGGTACAGCATTCATCGCCGCACCGCGGCGGCGCACCTTGTCCGCCGCTCGGTCCCGATCCGCCGGCGCGGTCTCGATGAGTGCCACCTCGCCGAAGCGGTTGAGTTGTATGCGGGTGGATTGACGCTGATGGAGGTCGGGCTAGGCTTCGGCGTGAGCCAGCAGGCGGTGAGAAGAGCGCTGGCCGCAGAGGGTGCCGAGATTCGCCCCAGCAGGCGCCGTCAGTCCGCCGTGAACAAGTCTGCGTGCTTGGCGCCGTAGTCACCTGTCGCGTCCGTGGATGGACTGGGTTCATCGCTACCGCCGTCATAGGCTCGCGGCGACCAGCGCCTCGACCAGCTGCTCGGGTTTGAAGATCAGCTTGGTATCGAACCGCTCATCGAGCTTGTCGTCCTTATCGCGCGTCAGGGCTCGGACCCACTGTTGCTCGGTGAACACCAGGTCGCAGTAGACCGGGGGGGACGGGAAGTTGGACGACGTCGATGAAGTCGTTCGCCTTCCAATTTTGATGCTGGGGCGGATGCAGGTGGTTGCTCACCCGCAGAGCGTTCGCCACCCGGCGGGTGGGGAGGGACTGAACGAGTTGGAGGAGACCTACGCCACCCAAAGTCTCGGTCACCTCCGTGGCGCTGATGCCCGCGGCCGTGACCCGCTCACGGATGGCCGGGGCAATATCGTTGAAGTCCGAGTGGATGACCGCAGGGAGCAACTCAACGCGCGACACCTTCCGCCGCGCGATCTCTTCAGCGATGCTGATTTCGTGCCGCACGAACAAGTCACCCCAGCGGAATAGGTCGAGTGGTAGGCCCGCGCGTGCGTGGGTGCTTGGACCTGCGCGCAGCAGTAGCTCTTCGAGCGGGCGGTCGATCGGGGTTCGGAGGTCGCTGCTCTTGTCTTCGGAGGCCGTCCGTTGGTCGGTCCGCCTCATGGAGTTGTGGACGCCGCCGGCAGTCAGGTGAGCGATGCCTCGTCCCGAAGACGCGAGGCGCGGTCACACCGTTTGGCCGTCTGAAATGGGCGCGTAGGGCGATGTCGATCTCGTACTGAAGAAGTTGCTTGGGTGTGGTGATGGCGTCGAAGTCGGACAGCTCGATCATCGTGTCGACCAGGCGGTTCCTGGAGCCGTCGTTGTGGTTCTTGGCTGTCTCCCAGTACCGATACAGATCGAGGGGGAACGATGCCACTTCGTGCGCCCTTGCTGCCCGGCACATCTCGAGTGCATCGCGGTAGCGCTCGCTGCCGGTCCGGCCATGCGCTGCTCTGGCGAGACCGATCCATGCGAACTGATCGAGGTAGACGTGAAGCACGGGACCCTCAGATCACAACGGAGCACATGCTCGAACTCACATCCACGGACATGTTCTCCCCCCTGGGCTAGTCATAACTGCACTGTCAGTCGCGGCTTCTTCATGGGCGTCCCCCAGGTCCTGCGATCGCCGACAGAATCTAGGCGGACTCGCTCGCATCGCGGGCTCGGTGGTCCTTGTTGCCGTGGTCGGTGGGGATGTCGAGCAGTGTGAGCAGGTTTCCGTCCTTGTCGATGCAGTCGAGTAGGTCACGGTGTGGGATGTCATCGATGGCGTATCTGTACCGGCGGGTCAGGAGGTCACGCATCGCGTTCTCGCCGGGAGCTTCGGGCCGTCCGCGGAGGTTCCACCGGCGGGCGACTGACACCGTCTGAGTGAAGATGTGCATGTCGACGACGTCGTCGGTGAACAATGATAAAGGCATTGTCGGGGAAGCTGATGTCTCCGGCTCGCGGGCAAGGTCAAGCGCTCGCCGGGGGTCGCCTACACCGGGTCGTAGTCCCGCTCGCTTCATCCGCCAGTTCATGGAGGTGTTGACTAGAGCGACGAGAATTTGCCAGTCGAGCCAACCATCATTGCGTAGTCTCACGATGGTCGCTCGCCCGGCTTGATCAGACAACAGTCGTGGGAGCGTGAACCGCAGGGTCTCATTGGCCACTTCATACCGTTCGCGGATGGCCTGAAGCGACTCATCGCGGTCATAGCCCGGACCTGTAACGGTTGAGGCCGGCAAGTGCTCACACTCGGTGGGTTGAAAGGCGTCGGAGGACGACGGCCTGCTTGCGTCAGCGCATCGGGCGTAGTGATCGTCGTCCAGTAGGGCGGCAGTCTCCTCGTAGGGGCGACCGATAGACACCTTGTGAATGAGGCCGCCTCTGAACAAGGGTTCTAGGAGGTCCTGGAGTTCGTCTGGTGGGCGGACATGGACGGCGTGGAGCAGTTGGTAGCACATCGCGAGGATCGCCCTGTTGTGCGCTTCGGGGTCCGTCAGCGAGTTCGATAGGGCAACGTTAGCCAGGACCTCGGGCGCTGAGTCGTCGATGTCGATCGAGTCGTCTTCTCGGCTGGCGCCGGGTCTCACGTCCACCGTGACCCGAATTGTGCTCTTGATCAGGACCGGGTTCATCGGTGCGATGTCAGCCAAGAGGACCTGGAGCGCGGCGACGAAGCCCTCGGCGGTCAGCACCGTCTCTCGGTTGTTGTCGAACTGGAAGGTCCAGCGGACGCCGAGGGCTTGGAAGTCGATGAGTCGTCTGTGGCCGACATCGCCGAGGAGTGGGCCAGCAAGCTGCTCGGCGGCGCGAGCTTGGAACTCGTGCTCGGTCATGTCGAACCGCGAGTCGTCGTGCTCGATGACTTCGACCAACTGTTCGTACCAGTTAGTCGTCTTGTGGGCTGCTTCGATAAGTGGTTCAAGATCGGGCCAGAATGTGCGGATGCCGGCTAGCTCCAAGGTGGCGTTGGTGTCGTGTGCTGCGAGGTCGGGGTGTTTGTCGTAGTCGAATGGATCGGTCAGCATCTGGGCGCGCGCCAGGAGTGCGACCTCGGTGAGTCGGGCAGCGTCGACCCAGGTGCCGGCCTGCTGGGCGTACTTGGCTGTCTCCAGCAGGGCCTTGGGCACGTGCACCTGCACGTCGATGTCGTCGCTCATCATCGCCAGGGCAGCGGCGGTGCACGCGTACATCTTGGCCGCGTACATCAACCCGAGGCTGGCGTATAGCGAGCCCAGGTAGCGCATCGTGAGGATGGAACCGTAGATGGTGTCCCCGTTGAACCACTTTGCTTTCGCGTTGTGCAGCTCGGCCAGAGCCTTCAGGGGCTGACCAGCCCTCACGAAGGCCATCCCGCGATCGCGGCATCGCTCGGCGGTGGCGGCGTCGCCCTGTACTTGGGCCAGTACGATGTCGAAGCCGTCACGGACCTTTTCGTAGTTGGTGTGCCCGGAGACTGCTGGCGCGTACATCGTGAACAGACGCGCGAGTTCGCTGGACGAGTAGGCGCGAGCCCGCGGCAGTAGGTCGACCAGCTGCGTCAGGTAGGACATCGCCGCGTCGAAGTCGAACAGGTGCGACACCGGCAATGCCGAGGTATCGATGGCGGACTCGTCGAGCCTCACTCCGACGTTGGAGGCAACCGCGGCAGGTGGGGGCTTGCCGTCAGTCGTCTCGATGCCCTCCCAGTCCGGTACCAGGTGGGCGAACGCAAGTGTTCCCGTCAAGGTCGCCGACCGCACCGGATGCGTCACCGAATCGGTGGCGTCGAGCAGGTTGACGAGGTGCGACCGTAGCCGCAGCATCGCAGCACTGATCTCGGATGCCTCGGCCTTCGCGACCCCGGTCATCCACATCGTCCCCCAATACGAGCAGAGCGTCACAGCATCGTCAACGATGTTCGGCCGGGTGCTCGTACACGCGTAGTCAACGGCGCGACGAACCAAGTCCTCGATTCCGGCCGCGACGCCCATGCCCCGGAACCGCGCGATAGCCATCTCGTAGCACGCTCGGAACACCAACTCGGTGTCCAAGCCATCTGCGGAGTCAGCCAGGAACGCCCCCATGAAGTCCAACCACTCCGGCAAGTCGGCATTCGCGTGCTCATCCCAGGTCGCGTGTCGAAGTCCGTGAGTGATCTCGCCCTGTACCGCCGGCGTCAGGGCTACTGGCCCACGGTTGCGACGCAACCCATCGATCAGATCCGCGTACCACTGCGGTGCCGGCTCGTCCTCCGGCGTGGGGACCAGATGCGAAGGCAGTTCGAGGTAGTGCCGCGCGACCCACACCAAGTCTGCCTCGGCGAGGAACGTCGCAATATCACCGCCGCAGAAGATGTCCAAGGTCACTCCGTAGGACTCGCGGGCGGTCCGCTGGAGGTCGTGGGTCACGCCCTCGGAGATGGGGTGCACGCTGAAGAATGCGACGTGGTCAACGTCAGCCGCATCGTCGGCGCAGATGCCGGCGAGGTCACTGAGAACCTTCTGCTTCAGACTTCCGCTTTGGACGGTGCAGGCCACCACCACCGGCGACGTAGAGGCCGCAGCCGCGAAGCCTGCCGAGTGCGGCAGCTCGCTCGGGAGGCGGGTTGTGAACGTCTCCGCGTCTCGCTGCTGATCGCCGCCCGAACTGACAGGCCCGGTCGCGATCAAGATGTTCGAGCTGATCCGCTTCTGAGCAACCCGCGTAGCGATCTCCTCGAACCGATGATGCTCGTTCCGCGACGAGAGCTCGTCCAGGCGGAACCGGATGTACGCCTCCGTCTCAGGTATGTGCTCAGTCACAGCTCTATTCTCCTCTTACGGTTCCGACGTGCAACGAGTGCGCAGCTGTCACCTCCCCGAGGCTCGTCGATGTCGGTCGGCTCCTCACCGTGCGGGGCGCGGTGCCACACCGGCTGCTGGTGCGCCGGCGATGTCCGTGGCTGCGGATAGCGTCATGGCTCATGGATGCAACTACCACAGCGCTACTAATCTCTGCGGTGTCGCTGCTGTTGGCGGGCCTATCGCTTGGCTGGCAGATCGCTCAGTGGCTGCTGTCAGCCGGCCGAGCCAAGGCGGCCCTGATGCATGGACTGATGCAGGGCACAGGTGCCTACGTCGGGCCCGTCGGCAAGGGCGGGAGTCCATTCGACTTGGACAAGCTTCGACGGCAAGGCATCGATGGGCCACCGGTGGTCGGTATCCAGGTCGTCAATCATGGACGGGCGCCGCTGTCAGTGGAGCGGGTGTCGCTGTGCACGCGGGGCGGAGTCATGCAGTTCGTCCCGATCGGTGACGTGCTCGGTCCCGAATTGCCGTACCGTCTCGAACCTGGTACAAACGCAAGCTGGTACGTGACCGAGGACAACGCCGCCCGTCTTGCGCACAGTTCTCGCGAGGCCTTGGGCGAACCGGTCATCGGTGTGTACATGACCGCTCAGTTGGGCACCGGCAAGACCGTCAAGACACCGCATACGCTACGCCTATAGACGGCGCCAGAATCCGCTACTCAACGATCTGTGATCGTTCAGCCAGGTAGTCGTCGGCGGTGGCGAGAAACGCCCGATAGAGGGTTCTCGCGGCGTCATGCGAACCATCGATCGGGAAATCGATGCCGAGCCAACGCCAGACAAGGCCCTGACTGCTGCATGAAGCGCCCTGAGTTTGTTGGAGGCTCCTGACCTTGGAAACGAGGATGGAGTTATGCCGAAGGAACTGGCGGATGGGAAGCCGACGACTCGTCGCTACTCGGTCGAGGAGAAGGCCGCCGCGGTACGGATGGTGAGGGCGCTGCGCGCCGAGCTGGGCGTCACGCAAGGGACCGTGCAGCGCGTCGCGACGCAACTCGGATACGGGGTCGAGTCCGTGCGCATGTAGGTCAAGCAGGCCGACGTCGATGACGGCCTCGCGCCGGGCGTGAGCTCGGCCGAGGCGCAGCGGGTGCGTGAGCTGGAGCAGGAAGTCCGGGAGTTGCGCCGGGCTAACGAGGTGCTCAAGCGGGCGGCGTCTTTCTTCGGGGCGGAGCTCGACCGCCATCACCGGAAGTAGTCGCGTTCATCGACGCGAACAAGGACGACCTCGTTGACGGTCGCCGGCTCGGAGTCGAGCTCATCTGCAGACTGCTGCAGGTGGCTCCGAGCAGCTACTACGCTGCAAAGACCCGTGCCCCGTCCGCCCGCGCGGCGCGAGACGAGGAGCTGATCCCTCAGCTGGTCGAGCTCTGGGAGACCAACTACCGGGTCTACGGGGTCCGCAAGCTCTGGAAGGCTGCCCGCCGCGCGGGGATCATGATCGGCCGGGACCAGACCGCCAGGCTGATGCGCGCCGCAGGCGTCGAGGGCGCGAGGCGTTCGAAACGGGTCAAGACCACCAGGCCGGATCCGGTTTCGGCGCGTCACCCTGACCTCGTCAAGCGGGAGTTCACCGCGACCGCGCCGAACCGGCTCTGGGTCACCGACCTGACGTTCGTGCCGACCTGGGCCGGCGTCGCCTACGTGTGCTTCATCATCGACGCGTTCAGCAGGATGATCGTCGGGTGGCGGGTCGCGTCGCACATGCGCACCGAGATGGTCCTCGACGCGATCAAGATGGCCCGCTGGTCACGCGGCGCCCGGCACGAGGATCTGCGCTGTCACAGCGATGCGGGGTCTCAATTCACCTCCATTCGCTACGGCGAACGCCTCCGGAGATCGGCGCAACGCCGTCGATTGGAACCGTCGGGGATAGC
>NZ_JBQPDO010000030.1:0-6851 GCF_052220525.1 Micrococcus sp. TCR-5 | reverse complement strand
GTGCCAGACCACCGGAGACTCCGTACGGATGACCCAGGCAATGGCCGGGAAGGGAGTCATGCCACTGAACTGATCCCATCACGGTGGCCAGCACCACCACCAGAACGGGCAAACCAGCTGGCCACCAGTGGGCAGTTCTGATGGCCACCAGCGGGAAGAAACACTGGCCGCCTATGGGCAGAACTCAATGGCCCTTGACAGCTGTGGCAGCGCAGGTCCTCGTGGCGAGCGCCGCGGGACCAGCGGGCCATCTCGATCGCGTCGAGGACCATCTCGGTGCGCATGTGTGACGCGCACCGCCACCCGACGATCATCCGGGAGAACGCGTCGACGATGAAGCAGACGTACGCGACGCCGGCCCACGTCGGCACGAACGCCAGGTCGGTGACCCAGAGCCGGTTCGGGGCAGGCGCGGTGAACTCCCGCTTCACGAGGTCCGGGTGCCGCGCCGCGGTCGGATCTGGCCGGGTCGTCTTCACCCGCTTCGACCTGGTCGCGCCCTTAATCCCTGCGGCGCGCATGAGCCGGCCCGTCTGATCTCGGCCGATGTCGATCCCGGCGCGACGCGCGGTCTTCCAGAGCTTTCTGACCCCGTAGACGCGGTAGTTCGTCTCCTAGAGCTCGACCAGCTGCGGGATCAGCTCCTCGTCCCGCACCGCGCGAGCCGAGGGGGCGCGGGTCTTGGCGGCGTAGTAGCTGCTCGGAGCCACCTGCAGCAGCCTGCAGATGAGCTCGACTCCGAGCCGGCGAGCGTCGACCAGGTCATCCTTGTTCGCGTCGATGAACGCGACTACTTCCGGTAGTGGCGGTCGAGCTCCGCCCCGAAGAAAGACGCAGCACGCTTGAGGACCTCGTTGGCCCGCCGCAACTCCCGGACTTCCTGCTCCAGTTCACGCACCCGCCGCGCCTCAGCGCTGCTCACGCCAGAGGTGACGCCGTCGTCGATGTCGGCTTGCTTGACCCACATCCGCACGGACTCGACCCCGTACCCGAGCTGCGTCGCGACCCGATTGACGGTCCCATGCTCGGTCCCCAGCTCGGCACGCAGCGTCCTCACCATCCGGACCGCCGCGGCCTTCTCCTCCGGCGAATACCGACGCGTCGTCGGCTTCCCCGCTGTCTGCTCTTTCGGCATAACTCCATCCTCGTTTCCAAGGTCAGGAGTCTCCAACAAACCCAGGGCGCTTCAATCGGTCAGGAAGGCAGCAGGAGCACCTTGATGTCGTAGTCGAGCTTGCAGAGATAGAAGATCAACTCGACGACGGGACGGTGACTATCCCAGCGGGGCTGTGAGGGGCCGATCTCGCAGAACCTTGCGGCAAACTCAACCTTCTCGCGCGCGGCCGGGATCGATGCGCGGAAGGCCGCTTCATCCCATTGCTCTTCGCTCATACTCCCGACCGTAGCGGTGAGTACCGACACGGCCGTGGGAGCTCTCAGCCCCAGAAGATCGGATCCTGGTGGCTGCCGATGTAGTCGAGCAGACTCTGGACGTTCTTCGTCGGGCGCCTCTTCGTGTACTCGTGGAACTTCATGTGCCGGTCACGCCAGTAGATGCTCCACTGGCCGGTCTTGACGGTGTATCGCAGGCGCGCGACCGGGAACCGCGTCCAGTCGCCCTGCCCGTCCCACGGCGGCCGCGTCTCGATGATCGTGACGTGCCGGTCGGCGATCTCGGCTTCTACTCTCACCTGATCCCACAGGTGCTCGGGCACGCGTTCACGGCACCAGCGGCCGATGCGCAGCAGGTCGGTCTCGGGCATAGCCATGGTCAAGTCCTTTTGAGTGGTGTATCGAGGCTTTGTCGGGTTCCTCGTGGTCGGGTGGGTTGTCAGGCGGCGAGTGCCGCGTGGCCGGGGTCGTCGGTCATGGTGTCGCTGACCTGTAGGGCGGCTTGTTCAGCCGCGGCTTTCGCGGCTGCTTCGGCGAGCATCGTGTCGGTCGCGGTCAGCAATTCCAGGCTCATGTAGCGCCGTGATTCGGTCCATTCGTCGTGCTGCTCGGCCAGCACCGCGCCGAGGAGTCTAATCACCGCGACTCGGCTGGGGAAGATGCCGACGACGTCGGTGCGTCTCCGGATCTCCTTGTTGAGCCGTTCGTTCGGGTTGTTCGACCAGATCTTCTTCCACACCTCCTTCGGGAACTTCGTGAACGTGAGCACCTCATCGCGGGCGCCCTCGAGGTGCTCGGCAGCGGCCGGCAGATGGGTGGCCAGGCTGTCGATCATGTGCTCGTACTGGGCGATCACCGCCTCGACGTCGGGCTGGGTGTAGACGCTGTGCAGCAGCGCTTTCACCGCGGGCCACTGCGACTTCGGGCACACCGCCATCAGGTTGGCCGCGTAGTGGGTGCGGCAGCGCTGCCACTGCGCCGTCCCGAACACCGCCCCGGCCGCTTCGACCAGCCCGGCATGGGCATCGGAGGTGATCAGCTCCACCCCCGACAGGCCGCGGGCAGCCAGATCACGGAAGAACCCGAGCCACCCCTCCCTGGTCTCCGCGGTGCCCAGTTGCAGGCCGAGGATCTCGCGGTAGCCGTCGTTGTTGATGCCGGTGGCGACCATGGCGGCGACCTTGACGACCCGGCCGTGTTCACGCACTTTGAGCACGAGCGCGTCGGCGGCGACAAACCGATACGGCCCAGCATCGAGCGGCCGGGTGCGGAACGCTTCGACCGGTGCATCCAGGTCTTTACTCATCTCTGAGACCTGCGATTTCGACAGGCCCGTGATGCCGAGAGTCTGCACCAGTTTGTCCATCCGGCGGGTGGAGACGCCGAGCAGGTAGCAGGTGGCGACCACCGTGGTCAGCGCTGCCTCGGCGCGGCGGCGCCGCTCCAGGAGCCAGTCGGGAAAGTAGGTGCCTTCGCGCAGTTTCGGGATCGCGACGTCGATGGTGCCGGCGCGGGTGTCCAGGTCCCGGTGCCGGTAGCCGTTACGCCGGTTGGTGCGCTCATCCGAGCGGGCGCCGTAGGCGGCGCCGCACACGCTGTCAGCCTCGGCCGACAGCAGGGCATTGATGAAGGTGGTGAGCATCTGACGCATCAAGTCCGGCGAGGCCTGGGTGAGCAGATCGGACAGAAACGCCTGGGGGTCGATATCGTGGGGAGCGGTCATCGCGGGTGTCCCTTTCGAGTGGGATGTGAGAGTTTCCTCGAAAGCCTCCCGCGGTGACCGCTTCTACTTCGCGGTCGACACGCCAACCGGAGTCAACGTGCTGCGGGATTCGTACACCACTCTGCCGGACGCAACTGCGCCGCACCCTCCACACCGGGATGAGCCTGCTGACCGACCGCCAAAAAGAACACCTCAGCGTCCTCTTCGCCCACGAGAAGCACGCCGCGGTCGAAGCGGCCTGGGAGATCTACCAGGCCATGGTCGCCGCGTATCGAGAATTCGACCGCGCAAAGGCTAAGGCCAAGATGGAGAAGGTGATCGCGGCGCTGAGCAAGAAGGTCCCCGACACCCTCGAGGAACTGGGCAAGCTCGGCCGGACACTGACCAAACGCGCCGCCGACGTGCTGGCGTTCTTCGAGCGACTGGGCACCAGCAACGGTCCGACGGAGGCGATCAACGGCCGGCTCGAACACCTGCGCGGCTCCGCCCTCGGCTTCCGCAACCTCACCAACTACATCGCCCGCAGCCTCCTCGAATCAGGCGGCTTCAGACCCTTGCTACACCCTCAAATGCGATGAGCCTCGAATGCAGGATCTTGTGCCGACAGCGGCGCACGATGGTCGCGGGGATCTCGAACAACCGTGCGCGAAACCGTTTGGGCTCCCAGCGACGTGCATCATGGCCGGCCAGCGCGATGGCCTGCATCCAGGCGACGATGACGCCGGCGAGCTGGACGATCTGGCACCAGACCTGGTTCTGCGCGAATCCCTGCAGCGGGAACTTCATCAGGCCCATGTCCTTGGCGTTGCGGATCCGGTCCTCGCAGCGCGCGCGGCGGCGGTGACGCAGCTCCAGCACTGGAAGCTGGCCGCGTGGGGCGTTGGTCGCGAACGCAGTGATCCGCATCCCTTTGTGATCGGTGATCCGTAGCTGCACTCCGGGGTGGGGGCGTTCCTTCCTTACGGTTACCCGCATTCCGGGGGCCACCCGGGCAGGTCCAGTAGTCCGGTCAGTTCCGCGACCCATGCCCCATCGCGGATCCCTTCGGTGTCGGTGTCGTAGGCAGGAGTCCACGCCTTCGCCTCATCAATACGTTCCAACAGGTCAGGAGTGTTCGCGGGGAGGGTGAACCCGACTGAGTAGGCCAGACGCTGCCGCTCCAGCCAGCCCGCGAAGTCCTTGGGGCCGCCGGCCCCGTCGGTGCGAATCAGGACCTTTTTCGATCCCCGCCCGCCCCGGCCCAGCAGGGCCGGTGGGAGCTGCGCAAGGGCCAGACGGGTGACGGCGATGTGATCGCTGGCGGTGTTCGAGCCCGCGTTGCCGGGGCGAAGGTGGATCGCGAGCGGTTCCCCGGTTCCTTCGCTGCCGTGGTCCAGGAACGCGTACAGAGGGTGGTAGCCGAAGCCGCGTTTGAACGTCGGGGCGGCTTGCTCCTTCTCACTGTGGACGTTGATCAGGGTGGCGTCGAGGTCGATGACCAGCGGGGTCTTCGCGCTCGTCCCCTCGGCCGGGGAATGCTCGCCGGCCAGGGCCCAGGCCTGCTCGCGCGCGGTCCTGCGAGCCCTGGCGATCGCGGTCATCACGGCGGGCGCGTCCTCAGCGAGGGTGGTGAGCGTGCGGGAGATCGTTGGGGCCGAGGCGACGTCACCGAACAGGCCCGGCTCGCACCGCAGCAGGTCGGTGTCACGGGCGACCTCCCCGCCCACCGCGAGAGTCATCGCTAGGTCCAGCAGGACCTTGGAGGCGTGATGCTCGGCCAGCGGTTTCGTCCATGAACCCAACGCTTCACGCAGCGAAGAGGCGAGGCCGGTGGCGTGGATCGTGTCGGTCAGCAGCACCGCGCCCGCATGCGAGGCCGCCGGGACCTCAGCGACGTCCACACGCGGGCGGGGGTAGAAGAACACGGTAGGGTGGGACACCTGAAAGGTGCTCCTTCCGGCCAGGGATTACGAGACTCGACACCCCGTATCATCCCAGGCCAGGAGCACCTTTCTCTATGACGCCCACCCGTCGAGACCACACCCCAGTGAAATCTCGAGGTCAGCGGGTGCTCGTGGCAGGGCCTGAACTGTGGTCCGTACACTCCTACTCATGGATGCGCTTGATATTGGACGGATCGTGGCCGGACTGGTGCTGCTGGTCTTGGGTGGGGAATTTTTGGTGCGTGGGGCGTCAGCACTGGCCGGACGTTTCGGGATTTCGTCATTGGTGATCGGTCTCACCGTAGTGTCAGCGGCGACGTCGGCACCCGAGTTCGCAGTGAGCGTCGGTGCTGTACTGCGTGATGAACCGGGGCTTGCCGTGGGCAATGCGGTTGGCAGCAACATCATTAATGTCCTGCTCATCCTGGGACTGTCCGCGCTGGTCGTTCCCCTCGCTGTAAAGCGGAGGCTGATCCGCTTTGACCTGCCCCTGATGGTCGTCTTGTCAGTTCTACTGCTCCTTGTGTCCCTGGATGGGAGGATCAGTGCGGTGGACGGGCTGATACTATTTTTCGGTGTGGTGGTCCACACCATAATGTCCGTGGTGATTAGTCGGCGGGACGCCAAGACCGCGGTGAATGCCCGGGAAGGGACAGGAGATTCGGCAACCGTCGATCCAGCCGACGAGGAAGGGGCTGCGCTAGGCGCCTCGGTCAGCAGGTCGCTCTTCTTTGTGCTGCTGGGGGTCGCGTTGCTGGTCGCCGGTGCCACGCTGCTCGTGGAAGGAGCAGTGAACATAGCCACCACGTTGGGCGTAAGCAGCCTCGTGGTCGGACTGACCGTTGTGGCTGTAGGGACATCGCTGCCCGAGCTGGCGACGTCCATCATTGCCGTGCGTCGCGGTGAACGCGACCTAGCGGTGGGCAACGTGGTCGGCAGCAATATCTTCAACATAGGGGTAGTGCTAGGACTAACCGCGCTCATCTCTCTTGAGGGCATTCCCGTATCCGGCGCCGCAGTGGCCTTCGATATCCCAGTAATGCTGGCGGCCGCAGTGGCACTACTGCCGATCGCGTTCACGGGCTTCGCGGTGGCGCGTTGGGAGGGCGGCTTGTTCGTGGTTTTGTACGCCGCCTACACCGGATACCTTGTGCTGGCTGCCACAGCGCACGATGCACTGGAGGGATTCACCGTAGCCATGGCGTGGTTCGTGCTGCCGTTAATCGCACTGACGCTCATTTCCTTTACAGCCTACGAAATCGGGCTCCGCAAGGGACGCCGAGACCTGGACCAGACCACGACTTCGACGTAGACCGTCGAGTGCATTCGGCTGCTGGCTTCATTCAGGTCGTCGGCTGAATGTAAATCGGCAAGAGATGACTGTCGGTTGGTGGTGTCATAGCGTCGTAGCAACACTCCCGGTCGGTGGGGGCTCGAGGCGAGGAGGCCTGGGATGGTGCGGCGGCGACTCACGTTCACGGAGCGGATGGAGATCTCGACGGGATCGAAGGCCGGGTGGGGAGTCCGGAAGATCGCGTCTCACCTGGGTAGATGCCCTTCGGTGGTCTCCAGAGAGCTTCGACCGAACTCGACGAAGACGCGCGGCTATCAAGCCGTGACCGCGGACGTGAAAGCGCAACGCCAGCGCTCTCGCCCACAGGTCCGGAAAGTGGCAAAGGACCCGGTACTCGAGGCCCGCGTCAACGCCGACCTCGCAGCGTCATGGATGCCGAACGAGATCGCGGGTCGCTTGCGTCTGGAGGCCGCAGACCCGACCGTTGAACGCATGGCGAACTCTCCCGACGCTCAGGGCC